>NZ_CP045556.1:0-261631 GCF_009495675.1 Citrobacter sp. S39 | reverse complement strand
CGTCAGCTTTCCAGTCGACGGCTGATTGAAGTCGGGAATAGCGTCCTTGAAAAGAAGAACTTCATTCGAGTTCATCGTGTGGATCCCCCAGTTTTATTGTTATTTTCCGGGTATCTTGGAATGCCCAGTCCGGGCGAATGTATCACGGTGATTTTTATTGATCATGAGAAATAGGGGTCATTTAGTCCCCATTTATCGGGTATTGGTTTTTATTTGTACTAAATCAATACGTTATTTCAGAGATGAATCGGATAAATGTCGTTGACATCAAATTTTTGATCTGCTGCCAGTGTGGACAAAAAATGAATACCGATCACCTATTTTTGAGATTTGTTACGTATGATTATGTTTTTATTTGATGTTTTCATTAGCACAGCAGATGTTGATAATTAAGTTCCTTTCCCCTTCCAATCCCACCGTTATTCCCTTTGAACACCACCAGCTACCAGGCTAACCCCACCGACAGCCCTTCAGAGCTCACTTTTTTCCCTCTCAACCCCACCGGGGCAGGTCTTCAGAGCTTACCAGCTGCGGGTTTGCGGGAGCGGGGATCTTTTTGGTTCTATTTGGTCTTAATCTGGATCGATCTGTTGATCTACCCGGTGGATATGTGGATTAGTTGAGTCACGTCCTTGTTACTCGGTTGCTTAAATTTGGCCACTACGAACTGTCTCAATACCACTCTGAACAACATCCCAGTTGATACCGATATCACCATCGTGAGTTCGGTCTATCAACGCTAAGGTCGACTCAGCTTCGCTAGCTGAAACCTGCGGCATGTTTCGGTCTATTGCTAACTCCTGAACATCAGACTTGTACCAGACACGGACTAGCACCTTTTCGTCAGGGTTCATTTTTTGCAGCTTTGCGATAATTTCTTTTGCAGTTGCGTACATGTGAGTGCCTCTTATCGTTTTGTTTACACAATCAGTAAAGCACCGAGTCAGTAGCTGACGAAGGCAAAAAAGATACTTTTCCACAGGACAGTTCCAATAAAGAGATCCCAAAGGTGCAACGGAGTACAAAAGAGATCCCTGTACGCTGCAAGCCGCATGGTTACTGGGCTCAAGGGCATTTTATGACAATGGTAATGACTTTTTTGACATTGGTAATGATTAAAATGACATTGGTAGTGACTATTTCGACGTTAGTAGTGAGTATTTGTGACAATGGTAGTGAGTTTTATTGTGTGATCTGAAGGTATAACTCTTAAAGAGTTTTGAGTATATTTCTATTATAATTCATATAGATACCATCTATCACCTGTATGATGAAACAAAATTATTAAAATCTTATCCACTGTTTTCTATACGCATTTTCCTTTCATGCCCGTACATATTTTCGACAATTTAGCTATTCGATGTTGATTTAACTCGAAGAGAGAATTTATCCCCATTTTCCACAAGGTAGTTCCAATAATTAGTACCTTACGAGTTCCCATAGATCACAAGAGATCCCCGCAGCTCGGAAGCCAGACGGCACAAGGCCTGGAAGCCAATCGGTGACAACGGTAGTGATTATTTTGACATTGGTAGTGAGTTTTTTAACGGTAGTAGTGAGTTTTTTGACAACGGTAGTGATTGCGGCGACAATGGTAGTGATTTTTTAAAGGATCTTTTTCACCGGAATTGATCCTTTGTTGATAAACTACGTATGTATTTGTTTTTATGTGAATTTCAGAGTTTTATATTTAGTCGTGGCGTTTTTTTAGCCTGGACTTATGCACAATCTGAGATCGTCGCAGAGATCCCTTAAGTGACACTGAGGGCTTTGGGCGATAGTATTCAATAATCTGTTGATTAATACAGTCGATAAACCACTATGACCAATGAGAAAGATTCTGAGCAGCAAGGCCAGATGGTTACCAGGGCTTTCTCTGTAACAGAGAGAGAGACAGGTAAAGAAATTATTTTACGTCCTAATAGCAGCAGGACGGTTCAGTCTATCGCGCTCATGCGCCTTGGGTTGTTTGTGCCATCACCAAAAAGCGTTGGCCGTCAGAGTCGTGAATACAAAACTGTTGGCTTTGATGCCACGAAAGAACTACAGACACTTTCTTTGATGGAGAGCGAGGGTTTCACCAATATCTCGATCGTGGGTCAGCGCCTCGATATGTCTGTTGACTTCAAAACGTGGATGGGAATCATCCGAACGCTAGCTAACCATCCGATTGATAACGATAAGATCAGCCTCAAATTTACTGAGTTTCTGAAGCTCTGTAACCCTGAAAATTATCGTTCCTCTACCGCATCCCGTAAGCGTATCGACGCGTCGTTACGCAGGCTGGCATCCGTGATGTTGTCCTTCACCAGCACCCACTCGTCAAAGGTGTATACGACGCACCTGGTGCAGTCTGCCTTGCTTGACCCGGACTCTGATCAGGTAGAGCTACAGATAGACCCTAAGATATTCGAGTTGTATCAGTACGACCACAAGGTTTTGATGCAGCTGAAGGCTATCAAGGAACTGGCGAAAAAAGAGAGCGCACAGGCGCTTTACACGTTCATTGAGTCACTTCCACCAAATCCAATCCCGATCTCCTTAACGAGACTTAAGAACCGATTAAATCTTAAGACCCGTGCCAACAGCCAGAACGCCACAGTACGTAAGGCATTGGAGGAGCTGGCATCCATTGGTTACCTTCAGTACACCGAAGTAAAAAAAGATGGGAAGGTTTATTTCCAGATCCACAAACGCGATCCTGATTTGAATCTGAACAATATCCAACCACCACCTGATGGTGATGGCGAGGGTGATGCTGATGAGGAGAACAATGGCACGTCGGGTAAAAATAATGGTGAGCCACTGGAAGGTGAATTGTGCCCACCAGATGAGCCCATTGATGGGGATGAAACGTTAACCATCCATGACTTAACAGCTGAAGAACTTCACTACATTCGCAGCCTTAGAAGCCAGAAAAAGAACAATCCCGCCAGCTAGCATTCCCTCCGGGCTGTCAGATGACGGCCTGGAACCCTCCCTCCCTGCACATCGTCAGAGAATCCTGTTTAGCTTAATGACAACGGTATTGAGTGACGCGGTCACTACTGTTGTCATTGCGGGGTGACCACTCATGACAATGGTAATGAGACTAGATAGCTCACTACTGTTGTCATCATCGACATCTCTCCAGACCAGCTTCTCAGGGAAGGTCTTACACCGCTCACTACCATTGTCGGAATCGCCGGTACAGACAAATCGCTGATACCCATGACACCATGACATCGGCAATGAGTCTTGGCAGCTCACTGCTGTTGTCATCATCGACAACTCTCCAGAGCAGCTTCTCGGAGAAGACCTCATACCGCTCACTACCATTGTCGGCATCGTCAGTACGGATTTATCGCTGATTCCCATGACACAATGACAACGGTAATGAGTGATTTGACTCACTACCGCTGTCATTTGCTCCCGGCGCATTTGAATGACCACTGTATTGACTAAGAATACTCACTACCGTTGTCATTCATGATTCAGACCAAGTTCTTACTGCTCCACCAGCACAATGACAACGGAAATGAGTTCTGTTGGTCATTACCGTTGTCATATGCATTCCAGGTTAATCAGGCCTTTCAGGTAGCTATGGTAAGGATTCACTCGCCGTACTGTCTGCTCGTACTTGAGGGGCGGGATGAATGACCGTGGTAGTGACCGCGTCACTCCCTGTCGTTGTCGTTGTATGAATACATGGCCTGTCGGTGACAATGGAAATGAGTCCAACCGCTGTCGTAGCTAACCTGATTGGTCAATGACAATGGATGTGATTTTTTCAAGTCTCTACCATTGTCATCGTTTCCAAGTACATTTCAGTGGGGTCGTTCCGGCGATGACGAATCAAGTGAGTGCGGGATCACAACCATTGTCGAGGCACAACTTGCCGGTTGTAGCCATACCGAACGCTGCGACAACGATAGTGATCTCGATCACTCATTACCGTTGTCACCAGGCGGATGGTGAAGCACCAGAATCACTACTGTTGTCATCTAACATTCTGCTACCCATGCAACCAATGACGATGGTAGTGAGCAACGCCGTCTACTTGCTGTATATAGGGATAGTATGATGAGCCATAACAATGGTAATGACTCACTACCATTGTCATAGTTCCTGTACTTGATTGCCGGTAACCAGACAAGGGTTAACCATTAAGTCACTACCGTTGTCATTACAGAAAGGTACTTTCCTTAATTGTCATTACCGTTGTCGACCATGCACCCTCTTACCAGTAGTAACGGTTCGTTAATTATGTGAAGGTGATCATTACCATTGTCACTGGTTACACTCCCGGCAGATTCAAAAATCGAGTGACAATGGATGTGAGTTCGATGCGCAGGACGGCATCTCAGTGCCGATGGCAATAGTTATGAGCTGACCAGACTGGTGACAACGATAATGAGCCAAGCATTGAAGCCCGTTTGCTACGACAACGGTAATGATTAGGCCTCACTACCGTTGTCAGACACGATGCTTACTTCGGCCAGGTAAGTTCATCCCACCGGGATTTTAACCAGGCAGGGTTTACAGGTTTTCTTGTCGGTAATATTGGCCGAGCTTCATACGCGATGAGATCGTCATCCTTAGCCAGGATAGTGGGGTGGAAATGGATTGTCAGGGTGCTGGGATTAATCACACACAGGCCGTTGTCGTATAACCGATGTATGTCTGCCCGAAGCCACAGGCCATTACTCCAGTGGTCAGAGCCCGCTTTATGATGCTCAATCAGATGTGCTGCTTCTCCCCTGCATTTTGTCTTCACACCGGTGACGACACACCGCTCCATGCAGTTGAAGTATACCCTGTCGCTGAATTTCTTCTGATCAGGACGGGACATCGCACCGTACCGGCGATATCCAAAGCGTTTTGGTGAGACTTTCTCATCCAGGTCATCGTCAAATGAATCCTGACTCTCAGGCCGGAAGGTCTTCAGACGAACTTCCCAGCGAATGCCGTCACGTGCAAATTGCTGCCCTACGCGTGGGTCATCATCAGGCCAGATAGCTATTCCCTTAGCTTTAACAGCCAGCCGGAACTGGCGGGCATCAGCAGGGGTTCCCGTGCGGGTTAGTGTCATAAATTCATGGACACTCCGGTACTCCACTGGTTCTCCTGATGAGCCAGCAGGCCTGGCGAGAACCTTGTCTTTAATATCGCGGGCGAGTTTATCGGTTTGATTTTTATCTGAAGCCATGTGAGCTATGCCATACCGGAAGAGGGAGGCATGAATAATGGGCTGTTTTCCGAGGATAAGCCATAGATACTCACTACTGTTGTCATTCTTGTCGATGACAACAGTAGTGAGTCTGGTTGGTATGCATCATGTCGAAATCGGAGCACCGGTGACTTATCGAATAGTCTGAACTGACTTGTAATGCGCTTGTGCAGGGTGGCCATAAGCCGTATTCGAGCGTGGAACTTCGAGGTGACCCGGCATCCATCCGGTCGTTTTTGCAACCCAGAAACAGCGTTCCTCACCGTCATCGGTAGTGACTCTAACACGACAACCTTCAAGCCCAATTAGTTGGGGGGAAAGATTACCGGGGCAGCATTTCCGGGAAGCGTTAGCATATACCTGCCCGCGCCGCATGAGTTCTGCACATTGTTCAAAATGTTCTTCTGTACCCAGTGCAGCTACTGGTGCTTCAACGTCCATCCAGTCAGCTACGGCGGTTGCTTTTGTATGCAGGAGATCAAATCCGTAGCTTGATAGAATAGAGCCACATTTAAGAACATAGAGCTGCTGCTCTTTGTTAATGTTTTCGAGTTTCATAGCCGCTCCTGTTAGATTATCGTTGCCTGTTATTTAAAACATGGCTTTTCAGTAAATAAATAACCACACCTGCATGACGATTGGGACGCGATAATAAATAACGAGTATCTATTAGCTTTGAGTGCCGAAAAAACCACAATCCATAAGTTGCTCACCAACGGTATTGTCGAATAACATATCGTCTACTGAAACTTCATAGCTATTCTCTGATGAAAAATATCCAGCGTTATCATAGTCGACTTCTAAAGCGTCACCATCAATAACCACAACCTCAGTATTAACGAAAAGATCATCAAGGTCTGAAATAACCTCAATATCTTCACTCTGTTCATCGGTAATGACAATGACAACCATATCATCTTCAAACTCGGAAGCTGATACTTCATCATATCTTGCTGCAATTAAATCTGACATATTAGCCTCCAGTTGAATGTGATTGCCTATATGTCTATATTACCACCCACATGCTTGTGACGAAGTGATTTGGCTTATTTTTAATCGTTTAAAACAAAAAAGCCACCCCGGTTATTTCCTTGGTGGCTAATTGATATTATCCCTCGGCTAGTTCCAGCGCTTCCTTCTGGGAAGTGGCTTCACCGAACCAGACCAGATCATAATGCGTGAAGTCAGTAGATAACATGCTCCTGACCCGTTGTTCCTCTGTTGCCACAGTGCGGCTATAGACAGCTACACAGCGCTCTCTCTTCCCGCCCCGCAATGATGAAGGGCTGTTGAAAATCGCAAAACACATCGTTTCCGGCTTAACGTTAACCCCGCCCATTTTTTCAATGACGTAATCATAGGCAATTTTTTCAATGTCATAAAATGAGCCGTCAGATGACACCATTGAATATTTCAGAACAGTACCCCCCAGAGCTCGCTTAATCTGGTGCTCCCTTTGCTGCTCGT
Source organism: Citrobacter sp. S39 (assembly GCF_009495675.1). Taxonomy (NCBI): domain Bacteria; kingdom Pseudomonadati; phylum Pseudomonadota; class Gammaproteobacteria; order Enterobacterales; family Enterobacteriaceae; genus Citrobacter; species Citrobacter sp. S39. Next base: position 254,955 of record NZ_CP045556.1, on the reverse strand, counting down.
TGTTCCAGCGAAAGGTTTGACGGCTGCTGGGGTGTCCTACTTTCTGTTCCGCTTTTGCACGTGGGCTATAGCCGTCAGCAATGAGTGAATCCATAAATTCACGCATTGATAAAATCTTACCGTTATGACGAATTTGTTTGGCTAGGAAGTTTTCAATACGTTTTTCGTTGGCTTTTTGAAGTGTCATTTTTTCTGGCCTATGGTTCGTTGTCGTTATATTCAGTAAACCATAGGTCGTTCATGTGACGAAACGTGTATTTATTCAACCCTATCTTCAATTATTTCGGTCATTAGAAAACGCAAATGATGATTATCGCCATCAGGATTGATTTTGTTTTTGTGATAATCCATTACGCTTACATTTCTTGCTTGTTTGAAGTGGTAATTATCCATCGCGTTTACAGTTTTCTCATAGTAAGCTTCAGCTGAATAATCCAATAAACTTCGATAATAGGCAGCGACAACATCCCATCGACGATTTTCCGATGCTTTACATAACTCTTCGTCGTCACCTATTGCCGCTATGATATAACCATATATATAGCCAAGACATATGTCATGATTAATGGCTTTTCTGAATAATTCGGGAGAATATACCATAAGTATAAAGCCTAAAGACCTATGTATAAATACCCTGCTGTCATGGACTATTTTTCTGTCATGTTCGATAGCTGATGGCGCGTTATCACCCTCAAGAGTAACAGGTTCAGGTATAGAGACTGACGGTTCCGCCCTCTCCTGTTTTGTTGCGCCAGCGAAAAACCTGCTTATACGTTCAAACATAATGTGTCCTCCGCATTTTTGACTCAGTATAGCCAGGAGCACTGGCCCGTGTGCGGGAACGGAAGATGACCGTCGATATCCCGTTGTTACTTAACCAGCCTTACCGTACTATCAGGTGAATTATAGTTCACGTGGATTAACCTATGTACAAACCCACCAGCGATGAATTTAAAGCAGAGATGAAACGCAAAGGCTGGACGCGGCAGGCGCTGGCACAGCGCTGGGGCAAGTCCGAAAGATGGATAAGTAATATTTCAGGTAATGAGGAACGCGAGCAGCATTGGAACGATGCGCTTGCAGGACTACCAGTATTAAAAAAAACCAAGAATAAGTGAAGTATAGTTCCCTTTTTTATTGATTAAATGTGAACTATAGTTCATGCTTTCTCGTGTGTTCGACTTCACTTCCCATCGAGGAGCAGCAGGCATGAACGTAGATCAGCGGCAACGTATTGAGCAGGAAATTGCCCGGGCAGCAGCAACCGGGTTGATTGAAGCAGGATATAGCATCTCGGTATTCGACTCAGAAGAGATTGTGCTGAAGCGCTCTACGAACGTAGAACGTATTGTTGAAGCCATGTTCTCTACTGATGAAGACTACTTCTATGCTTATCGCCCTGAAGAAACTGAACGTGCAGGTTACGTCCATTTTGTTTACGGCAATGAGGGATGGAATGTTATCAGCGATAACAGCCTGTCGCTTGAACCGGCGCTTGAAGCCGCTACTGCTCTGTCTGAGTCTTATGCCTGACCCTCAATGGCCCACTTAGTACTCGCAAGTGGGCTGTTTCTTATTCATACCCCATATGAATAGCAACATTATCACCACCTCGTGCCTATCCCTTTCTCCGTTCTTCGCCCCGGCACCAAGCCGTTCCGTTTTGTAATTGATGCCACAGCTGTAACGCGAAGAAATAAAAAGCCCGCTTGCAACGACTAAAGCGGGCTTTTTTTTATTCATACTGCATATGATTAACGGTCTATCCACCGTTCAATAATCCCATCAGGTACATCGAAATCATTGTCGCGGAAGAAATCCTTTTCGTATTTTCTGGCCTGCGGCATCGTCTTGAGTACGAAGAGGATGGCATCCTCCTTGGAACTGAACGAAGTCCGCGTAATGACGTGATCCGGCGCGTGAATGTGGGAGAGTGCCAGGCTTTCTTCGGTTCCTGGCTTACACAAATCACACCAGTGCTTATGCCAGAATGTCTCACCATTCTTCTTCAGCTTCGCCCCTGGTTCACCGGTTGGCGCTGGGTTAATAACCACCTCAAGAATATCTACCGGCTCATCTGCATCTCGCGCCGCATCGCCGAGCAGTTGATCGATAAGCAACTCCCCGGCTGAACTGACCAGGTTGCTGGCTATCGTGAAGCGACGGTGTAAGCCGCGATCTGCCTCTTGCTGAATCAGCGCTATCTGCGATTTAAACGATACCATATGCGTAAGCACAGCATGGTTAACGCCGAAATCAGGCCCATATGTCTCTATGTTTCGGTCTGCGCTAAAAGGGGCCATGTCCGGGCGCTGTTTTGTGCAAAAGAGACCCAGACTTGTTTTCTTATTGGCAAGATTATCGAGCTTACCCTCTTTGACCTCGTAATTTGAAATCAGACGGTGGGCTACCCGGGCCTTGAGTGCCTTATCATTCAGATTCTGATAGATATACTCGACCGCAGAGCCGCGTGTACCAAGATATAAGTATGACCACTCCTCACGGTCGACAATAAGACCAATCGGGATCATCATTACTGGCTTTTGAACGATCCCGCCAGTCGGTCGGTAGAAGTTCATTTCTTCAAAAGCATTAATCCACAATTCTGCCAGCTCGCTCAGACCTTCCTGGTTGCTGGGATTCAGACGCTTGAGAGTCTCACGGCCCAGTTCAATGTCTGCCAGAGCTTTAAGTTTCCGGTCGTAGCTTTCAAATACAGACTTTAACCCTTTCCACTCATCCACCAGCGGCCATTCTTTGAGGGTGCATTCAGATACGCTCAGTTCGTTAACCAGAGCCCATGAGCGAGATACCTCTTTCACACCGGTACGCGTCAGACTCAATACCACACGTATAGCCCATTTGTGTTTCTCAGCTGCATCGTTTCGTTCTTCAGCTCGTGGGGCTACATACAGGCCCAGTTTGCCGTTTGGCATTACCACAAGCCGTAGAGGAGAGTTTCCAAGTTGCTCACAGTAGCATTCAATTTGCGGGATGCTTGCATGACCTCGCCATGCAATTAAATCCATCATGGCAAGGAGCGCTTTCCATTGCTTCTCATCTTCCAGACCACTTTGGAGGGATGCACCTCGGTTTGCGCAGCGCCACGTCTGAATCGTTTTATCTACAGCCGCAACCCGGTCATTTTCGTCACCGATGTTCCCGGCGTTTAAAGCCGCCAGCATTTTGCTTCGGTATTGTTCTTCATGCGTTTCTTCCAGCTTCAGCAGTGCCGCAAGTTCTTTGAAGAGCCGGATGTAATAAAGATGGTTAGCCCGGATACGCCGGTTGTGAATGTAATATTCGAGATCGGCGGATTTCACCGTGTCCAGGCAAAGATAGCCAAGGCTATCAGAGGTTCTGAATTTTGAGAGGCATACCTTGGCATTGAATTCTCGTTTGTCTGACTTCGCATTACGGCTGTAGGTGTGCTGAACGACTGGCACATCAACGTAGATCTCTTCATTCTTCTGGTATGCCACGCTGGTACTACGGCTTTTAACGAAATCAACCGTGAATGAATGTCCCCGGTAGCCGTTACCTGAATCATCCTTAGCTGCCCCGGGTGCGGTAACCGGATTAACGACCTGTCTCCACTCACAAAAGACGCGTGAACCAGAACGCAGGTGCTGGTTCGCCTGCTTAATGTAGGACTCCAGCGATGGTCTGGTATCGGCCTCCGGGTCACTCAACAGACCGGTTCCATCTGCGTCATGAATAAAGCGGCAATATTTCTCCTGGAAGTCCATCGAGATGAAATTAATGTTACTACTGCGATCATAGAATTCGCCAAACAGGCGCTCACGCTGGTCGAGCCCGCAGCAAAGGATCAGGAAACGTTTATAGTGCAGCGCCATCTTTTCATGCGCCCGCAGCCGGTCAGTGTAAGCTACATCGCGGAAGGTGATGCGAGAACCGTCAAAACCGCGAAAAAGCGCGTCCTGCTCGTCACGTTCAGGGAACAGCGTATGAGCGCCCAGATGAGATTCAACCGGGCTGCATACCTGGTAAATATTTTCGCCGTCTCGTACCAGCAGGAAGACACATCTGTTTTGAAAGTCTTTGGCCGCAGCCTCCCACGGATCCTGATAATTGACGTGCCGTCTGGTGACGGCCATAACCAGTACGCAACGTTGGGTCGGGAAAATCTGCTCGATTAGGCCCGGGTGTTTTTGCAGTGCCTGGTCGAATAAATCTGCTTTGGTGAAATCGAACCAGTCTCCCAGATCCAGATAGACAGCGAGCTCCTCATCCATCAGTAGCTTTTTCTGGACAAATGTCAGAGGAATGTCGCTCGGGGCTGAATTGCCTTTGATTATCGTGTTGACGACAACATCTTTGCCGATGAAAAGATCCAGAGACGCAATCCCTTTCATCAGCGATTCAACGTTCTCCCTGCTCTCTTCGAATGCGGCCAGCTGCGCCGCAGCCATTTCCTGGTAATAGGGTACGACGGCCTGAACGGCCCTGGTAATTTCGTTATTCTTACCTTGTAGCCATTCAGATTGTATGACGGCCAGTTTATGTCCATGCCGAGCCGCTTCCATCATTCCCTTAATGCTTTCCTCATTGACACCGGATGTCAGCGCATTTTCTAACGGGCCGGTGGCGAGGTTTGTGTACTGGTCAATCGTCGCGGGTAGAGTATTGAGTTTGTTCTCGCTTTTTTCTGTCTGCTCTTTTTCAAGGCGTTCCGCAATGATCTCTTTCATGCGTTCAGGGTTTGTCATCGCCTCGGAAAGTTCAACGGTCAGCTTCTGAGCCAACTGCTGGCAGGCCTGCACTTCACTTTCGCGGACTTCTTTCGAGTCAGCAGCAAAGGTGAATTTGTTAACGAAGTCATCAAACAAAAAGCGGTGCTGAGTGAAGCTACGGGTAGTGCCACAAGTGCGGCCAGATTCATCGGTATATTCAAACCGAATGTGTTGGCCATGTTTTGATGGGTGGGTGCGCAGAATGACCGTATGCAGTTTGTTGTCGACCCAACGCAGCGATTCAATCAGCAGTACTTCGGAAGCGGCAATGTTCTCTTCAGCAATGGCTTCATTTGCCCGCCAGTACTGACCGCCTTGAAGAGAATGGAAACGTTCAATTCGCTCTACCGGTTGTTCAATGCGCACGATACCCGTCATTATGATCTCCTTCCCCCGGCTTTAGCCATGTTGCCGCTATTGTACTAGGACATGGTGTTTCTAATGGCTTAAATGGGGGACATATTGTTTGTGATACTTTGATTTTATCGTTGGGGGGGCAGGTGACGAATAGCTCTGGGGGATGAAAGGCAACGAAGAGTTGCCTTTTACGAAAAGGAAGATGCAGTACGAATTGCGGGTGGTCAGGAAAGAGGGTTTACCCAGCCTTTTCCGGTCACGAACTGAATTTTGCCAGCCTTTCTTAGCGCCTGTAACCGCCGGTCAAGAATGCGGAATGGCATCGGCTTATTCCTCTCCTCATCAGCGAGTCGGGAACACTCACCAGCTACGTCTGGAAGCATAATCAGTGAAAATGGAACCGGCTCTTTGCCGAGTATTTTCATGATCGCACTGTCCAGAACGGCGTACTTGTTTTTAGCAACTTGCATGTTCACTGTCCCCTCTCTCTATAGCGTGGTGATCGGTTCGCCTGATACCTACGGAACACATTCCGGTGGGACGGCCTTATTTTTATCCTGCCAACGTAGAGCAGCCTTAATACACTGCTTACACGTTATTTCACATACGTAAGGCCCGTACTCACCATCACTATGGGTGGCTGGGTTAACCCAAAGCTTGCCGTTACTTCCACCTGCGGCGGTGCAAAGAAAATCCCCTTCATTTCTGACCAGGCGCCCATCACGTATGTCCTCAAGTAAAAGCACGTGAATCACAGTTCGCCGGTTTATACCGTTACCGCTACTGTTTTCCGTCAGCCCGGAAATCACCGATTTGAATCCGCTTGTCCATCGTACCGGAAGATACAAACGAGCGTTTCGCTCTTGCGCCTGTTGCATCAGCTTCATATCGAGAGCGGCCTTTTGCTGTCGTTCTTCTTCTTGCCGTGTCAGACGTTGTCTGGCCTGTTCCTCTCGTCGGGCCCGGCTATCAATCTCAGTTTCAGCTTTAATATCGAACCGGTCAGGTGTAAGAAACAAAGTCGCACCTACCGGAGGGAGTGTGCCCTCCACCAGCAGCAGGTTATCCTTTGTTGCTTCCACATAAACTGTTCCAACCTCGGTAACCACACCCGTTTTATCTTTTTCCCCCCGGAACCAGAAGGGCGATGGGTAAGGAGGGTATTTGAGAACGATCATAATTTTTCCTTTCTGAAATACCGCATCGAGTTAATTTACTGGTTGTCAGAACGCAGTAATGTTATTTCTGATTTTGTTCCCGGTACTTCATTACGATATCCATTTCCTGTTGAGTTAATCCATTCTGAACTGCGGCCCGGCCTTGCCATATGTGAAAGAGCACCTCAAGAAAGACCCTTTCTTCTTCCTCTGATACTGAACCACTTGAATCAGGTGAGTAATCATCTTTCATAAAGCTATCGAACAGAACTCTTTCGCTGAGCCCCGCTATAGCAGGTTGTTCGCTGTGGGTCAGCCAACCGTGATGCCACGAAAACATGCAGTAGGCTGCTACATCACGTGGATCACCTTTTGAAAGGTGTCGGTGGAGCTCTTTGAGGCATTCATCCTTCCAGTCAGATTTTGCCCATTCAGCCCCACGACCATACTTCTCCTGGGCCCGGTAAAGCTTACCCGCCATCTCAGAGGCGAAGTTAACTACAAGCTGAGCTGTTGCATCGTGTAAACCAGCAGGGATCTTTACGAGGTGATTTGTGAGGCCACACTCATTGATAACTACCCGCAGACCACGCTTTATCTCTTCAACATCATCGGAACCAATTGCACCCTCACCAGATGCCGCGTGGAACGCGTAGGCCATTGCGTCCGTTATTTCTACCGATGAATCAGCCTTTTCGCCTGACGTACACGTTTCTTGAACCAGCTCGCCCTTCTGTTTGTTGTCCAGCAGACTAATCATGGTGTTTTTAAGTAACGTTGCTTTTTTGACGGCTTCCATATTGCCGTTCTGCAAAGCGGTCGTAATCTCAGTATCTATCTCGTTAATGCCTAGCTGAAGCTCTTCAGCACTGGCATAGAATATATTTACGATTTTTGTCTGGCGCATTAATTTTCCTTTTCAATAATTTTATGTCCAAGAGAATCAAGTATTGCAATAACTTGGTCTCTGGAATATGCAGGATAACTATGATCTGCAAAGCAACATGCAGGGGGTGGCAGTATGATTTTTTGTGGGCTTTTATTTCTTAGTTCCTTTAACTCCAATAATATGCTGAGTAATTGAGACGCTTTCTTTTCCATCGCATCAGCTCGGCTTGGGCTGATAAGTGCCCTCTGCGCATATAGCAGTTCAGTTGTAGTCTCAGTAATCATCGAGTCGAGTTTTGCAGGTGTCAGTTGCTCCATTTTTCCACCGGTTATTAATGCAATAATTGAATTCAGACCGTCTCTTTTGAATAGACAACGTTTTTAGCGAGTTCGAATACAAAATCGCTTACGAAGGTAAAATCGCGCCATACCAGCACACCATCTACCTTATGCCGCAACTCAACCTGAGTGGATGTGTTGCTATACTTAGTGACCTTGATGTCCCAATCAATGAAACCACCAGCATTCTGAAGTTCAGTGACAGCGGCTAGGTTTTCCTGTTGCTTCAGGTTGTAGGCCTCGTCTGAGTCGTCGTTCTTCACAAGCTGGATTTTTTTGAATACCATGCGGAATCGGTCGGCCAGAACTTTGCCACGCATTTTTTCAACATCATTAAATACCTGCTCGACGTATGCACTCATGGTTTTCCTCGTGACTTTAATGATAGCAATTACAAAACCCGTATAGCCTGATTAGGCTCTGTATTTTTTAAAAATTAATCCGTGAGTAACATTATTAACTGCATTAAACCTACGACGAAATTTAAAAGAAGACAAAATGTGCTTGAATTTAAGAAATATTGAATTCGTTTAGTTTATCTGTTAAAAAAATACTGCTATTGAGCACCAAAAAAGGTGTCTTCTTACAGCGGAAACAAAAAACGCTAGAAAGTTACTTTTTCCTCATTGGAAGGCTTTTTAAAAGCGTTTCCATCGGGATGGCTTCGACGGATTGTTTCATTTTCTCTGGTTCTACTCCAAGAGATGCCAGCTGCCGGTACAGTACTTCCCGTTCTTGCAGGAGGCTTATCGCCAGCCGTGATATTGCAGCGGCGTTTTCCAGGGCGATTGCAAGGTTGTTTTCGGATGGAAAACTATCCCATGTATCCACTATGCCTTTTGCCAGGCACACGGTTCGCTTAAGCGGCTGAGGAACGTTTAATGGGTTAACGCCGGGTGGCATACCGGACAACTGCCTAATCAGTGCTCTTCCTTTCATTCCATCAGTTCTGTCTGCCATAGCAAGACCTCTATTCGTTGTACGTGGTCACTTCGGCTGAGTAGCAGTGCTGCTGATAACAGGCCTCTGTCTGACCAGACAAAGCGGTACGCAGCATTACGGTAGTTCCGGGTACGGGCGCGGATTTTGACCCGGGCGGAAAATCACTTAGCTCTACACTGATTCCGGCATGACCCGAAAACAGCACTGGGTTTTCACGCATTTTCATGCCGATATTCTGGTTACCATTTGCAATGCGATACATCACTTGTTCGATAGTAATCTGAACAGGTTCGTTGATCCGTAAAGGCCTGTTCCCGTTGCTGCCATTAGCCTGGCTGCACAGCAACAACATAGATGCTACTGTCGTAATAGCAACAGAGCCTAGTGAAAGCATGATTTTCATTATTTTCCCTTTATTCCAGGCAGTTAAGCCGCCTCACAAAATTCACTCTGACCAATGCTTGTTAAACCTGACAATTGCCACAGCCTGATTAACCGCATCATTATTTTGATATGGATCCGTAACGCGTCCGCGTTCTGAGTTGCCAGTTCCTGTATGTGTATCAGGCCAAGGCTCAACTCTTTATGGCTATTGAGTTCATAAAGCGCACGTCGATAAATATTGAACATCTCACGAGCCACCAGCGATTTAAGGACTTCCGGTACTGAAGCACAGTGCGCGAAAGCTCGGGCCCGCTCCTGTCTCCAGTAGCGGCGCAGCGCATTTGATGTATCAGGTTTGTTGCCCACGTCACTCATCACAAGACACCAGGCATTGGTCTGGTTGATCAGGACAGTTTCCAGGCTGTTTTTGCACAGCGTTTTCTCGTCCATAAGCTCGTTATGGCTTTCCTGGCGTAAGACGCGATGCAGCCAGAACCCAAATTCTGTCATGCGGGTCATGTGGTACTGGATGGTGAAAGCGAGGTTAGCCCACCATTTAAAACGAATGATCCGGGCCTCCAGCGTTCTTTTCAGAACATGCTGGTATTTCTCGGTCGAGAGGATGCGAAGGTCTTTTCGAGCTGTGATCCCTTCCATCGACTGGAATCCGGTCAGGCCGAGTCGATGGTAGGTTTGACCACGCTGCATCATTTTGTGATACAAGGCTGACTTACCTTTGCACAGAGATACCGTGCCGAAACGCAGGTAGAACTGCGCCGCGCTCCCAGCGGTGTACGCCCCGCTCTCAATAGCAGATTTAAGGCGTGGGTATTCCACCCATAACACAAAGCTTGCAGACTCTTCATCTACGGTAACTTCGTTATCTTCGCTGAAACTGACAACACGACGGTGGCCGTCTCTTGTCTTGATGACACGTGCGGCGCGTTCGTCATCTCCGCCGTCGAAATAGGTCATTTCCGCAACAGGATCAGCCAGCCCATCAAATAGTGAGTCATCGCCAAATTTCCCCACCTTCAGCCAGACTGCTTTAGGGATTGGGGACTGAGGGACTACAGGCATCGTCGGTTCATCAGTCAACAGATCCAGCTCGCCGTGGGCCCAGACGCGGTGGTAGATCTCCAGTGCCCTAAAAGGCTTGTCATTGAAATGATGGAAAGCCCACATGAAATCGACATGCACAACGGCTTCTTCGCTGACGATGCGGAACTGAGGCCGGGACATGCGACGGTTATGCGCATTGTCTTCCAGCAAGCCGTAAGCGAGTTTCTCGGCAACGTCATCGGCGCGTTGCTGCTCTACGTAGTCGGCGCTACAGCAGATGTGTAACAGACGTTCCAGGAATTTCGGCGAGTATACATCTGGCTGGATCTTAATATACCCACCTTCGTATACCGTGCGGCCCACTGGATGGCGGTCTTCCCAGGCATAACGGCGTTTGGCAATGAAACGCTGAAGCCGGTTCAGGATAGCCATATAGCCATATTTCTCCGGGTCGGCATTCAGCAGGTTTTCCATAGAGCGGTCGAGCCCTACAGCCTGGCAAAGGTAACAGCCAAATCGTGAACCACAGGCGCTTTTTGCTTTTTCAGAACCCGTCCAGACACATTCGCCCGTAGCCTCTTTGTAGAGCTCAGCAGTTTCATTATTGTTAGGCAGGTAACTGGGTAACGCAAAACGAGCCTCATCCCCGGACGATAGCAGGAATTCCCATACGTTCCCCTGATGCCAGTGACGGATCGGATAGAGCTCACCGCCCTCTTTTGTCTGTTTAACGTCTTCAGCGCTCCCGCCTTTTTTTTCGATGTTCATGGCACGGGTTGTGCTCTCTGCATCACGGGAACCCAGCAGCAGACAAACGCGCTGACGAACGGCTTTAGGCAGTCCTCGCATGTACTCGGCACGGGCCCGACGTGCAGGATCGACCTTCAAGTCGATCGAGCACTGTCTGGCGGAACTATTTGAAAATGTTGGCAATCCTCGCCCTGAAAGGATGCGGCCAGTCCACCCAGATGTCAGTCCAGGCTTACCAATTACAATGCTCAGCGGTAACTGGTGCTTTTCAACGAATGCCTCAAGTTCGGCGAGTTTTGTGTCTGCCAGCCAGCGGACGGCTGGATTCTCGATGCCCGTGTCGGTGTGGATCACATAGTGATGCTGGCTGATGTTTGTGCCATTGCGGGTAGCCCTTACCAGCGCCATCAGGAAGAGGTGCAGAACGCACTCAGAGTCCTTTCCTGATGAATACGCCAGGCTCATAGTCCAGCCGTCAGTAAGCGCTTTATAAATGGCGTTTGTGCCGGTGGTGATAAGATTGGCCATGCTCGTGCCAGTGCTGGCATCGACATAATTCAGGTCTTCGTCATTAGCCAGTGTTTGCCAAACCGTATCCCATTTATCCCCGGTAAGGATTGGGGCAAGGGTCGGTTCTGATGTGCCAAAGTCGATTACCTGTTGCATGGTTCACCTGTTTATTTATTCGTTTTGTATATTTATTTAAACACGGGCGTACCAGCTGACGAATAAGGCCAGCGGTATTATTTAATGATTTATTTAGTAATCGGGGATGGAAATAATTGATCAAGACAACTCATTGGTTTGCCAATGGCATTTGTGAGCTTTAGAATTTCTCCCGGCGTAACTGCCTTAAGCATTTCAGAGCGCCCTTCACGGATATATTCATCTACAGACATATTCCGCCATCCTGCTTTTGGTCGATTACTGCAACCTTGCCAGTTTGAATCAGCATTATCCCGACGAAGAACATATACATCGATAGAGCGAGTTAACCCTGCACCGAACGCAGCCTGAGCAGTAATTTTCACTTCAGATCCATCCTTGCGTTTAATGACCTGCGATATACGCGTGATTAACTCTTCAGGTGCGGATGCGTTGTTCTGAGTTTCATTTGTCATAAAACACCTCGTGAATATTGTCCGGTTTGTTTACTTATTAAATCACGAGGCATTCGGGTGACGAAGTGATGTTCAGAAAGATACTTTTCTTTGCTGGAGCAGGCTTAACCGTTGGTTGTCTGGATGCTACCATTCATAAGAAATGACGGTTAGCGTATCACTCACCTGTTCTTTGGTGATCTTTGGTTTTACCGGTTCGGGTAAAATTGTAATCGAAATTTGAATAGTTGCCGTTGCCTGTTGCTTTTTATCACCACTATTTCCCTCATCCTGTGCCAGTGCATTCCATGAAACAACGAATAATAAAGCTGAGAGTATCGTTTTCATTTTACACCTATATAAAAGATTGCTGTCCGTAGAACCATTATCTATCGGGCCAATCAGCTGGCGAAATTAAACAGTCGAAAACCTTTAATTAAATATCAGGATAAGGTCAGTAGCTTTTATGGTCAGTCGTCATCATGATACTCAGGGCCACCATAATTATCAAATCGAGACCATTGACCATTAAATGTGAGACGTACTGTCCCTATAGGCCCGTTGCGCTGTTTACCTATGATAATTTCGGCTATACCTTTCATATCGCTATTTTCGTGATAGACCTCATCACGGTAAATAAACATGATCAGGTCAGCATCCTGCTCAATGGAGCCTGACTCTCGCAAATCTGAGTTTACCGGACGTTTATCGGCACGTTGTTCAAGCGAGCGGTTTAGTTGCGATAAAGCGATTACCGGTACATTCAGCTCTTTTGCCAGTGCTTTCAGAGATCGGGAGATTTCAGCAATTTCCAGAGTTCTGTTGTCAGATAACGACGGTACACGCATCAACTGAAGGTAGTCGATCATAATGAGGCTAAGCCCACCGTGTTCGCGGGACAATCGACGCGCCCGGGAGCGAACGTCCATAGGTGTTAGGCCAGAGCTGTCATCAATGTAAATGTTCTTTTTTTCCAGCAGCAGTCCCATTGTGCCGGATAACCGGGCCCAGTCCTCGTCATCGAGCTGTCCGGTTCGGATGCTGGTCTGGTTGACGCGTGATAGCGATGCCAGTGAGCGCATCATGAGCTGTTCCGTAGGCATTTCCAGGCTGAAAATCATGACGGGCTTATCGTTTGTCAGCGATACATTCTCGCAGATGTTCATTGCAAACGTAGTTTTCCCCATTGAGGGTCTGGCAGCGATAATAATCAAATCCGAGGGCTGTAGACCGGCTGTCTTCTTGTTCACGTCCACGTAGCCGGTATCAACTCCAGTGACCCCGTCATGGGGACGCTGGAACAAGGCTTCAATCTTGGTAACGGTTCTGTCCAGAATGCTGCTGATATTTTCCGGCCCACCGCTTTTATTTCCCCTTTGCTCTGCAATCTGGAAAATCCGGCTTTCTGCAAGATCAAGCAATTCGTCACTTGTCCTACCTTCCGGGTTGTAACCGGCCTCGGTTATTTCGTTGGCAACTTTTATCATTTCCCTGATTACGGCACGTTCCCTGACGATCTGCGCGTAGGCAATTATATTTGCCGCACTGGGCGTATTTTTTGACAGTTCTGCCAGATAGGCGAAACCGCCGAGACTATCCAGCTTACCTTCTCCCTCGTTTTCGATGTGCTCAGCGAGGGTTATCAAATCAATCGGGAATTGATTCGCAACGAGCGATCTCATTGCAGAGAAAATTGAGCGATGCGGTCGAGAACTAAAATCCTGCTCACTAACGATTTCTGCCACATCATCCCATCTCTGGTTTTCAAGCATTAACCCGCCCAGCACGGACTGTTCCGCTTCTATCGATTGCGGAGGGGTTTTTAAGCTGTATTCAGCTGTTTGCTTTGTCTCACCTGTTTCGGTAAACGAGATGTCCGCCATAGTCATAAGTGGCCTCAGAGGTTCTGGAATAGCTTTTGTTTTTGTAATTGTCGTGCGCATTCCGATACCAACTCCGGGTAACTGGATGCTATTGCCTTTAGAATTGCTTCAGAGAGCTCATTCGCTTCATCAGAGCGGCCCACCAGCCTCAGCTCGGCTACTGTACCGGGGTCGCAGTTTGTCAGGTTGGCGCGGGCGTAATTGACTTTCAGCCGCGCCAGAAATTCCACCCCGGGCTTGCGCTTCACCGCGTGGACAGAAAGTGTTTTTCGGCAAAATCGACCAGCTGTACGGCGTTCGTGATGCTCCAGAGCTTTTGCTTCCAGCTCCTGCCCGGCGATAACGGTCACATAGAGGCTACTAATCAACGCCGATACATTCATGCAGCAATCCCCCGCTTATTAGCCAGCGCAACGGTATCCAGAAGTACGAAGTCATCAAGCAGGTTCAGTCCTGCGGGCGTCTTCTGATCACGCCATAGCGCATCCAGTACATCGGTGTCTGGCATTCCCGTTGGGATTAGGCTTAGAAGTTCGGATAACGTATCTACCTGTAGCATGTGGCAGATAGAAGCCAGCATTATTCCCTCTGACGCTTTATCCATAAGACCACCGATCAGAATCTGAATTTCCGGGGTCATAACAAAATGCTCATAATTGGATTTATTGAATCGGCACTGAATGAGTTTATAACCCTTGAACTCAGTAATTAACTCCTGAAGGAATACATGCAGCATATCTGGTTTTGTTTTTCTAATAGCCGCTACCTGCATTGCAATTTTTAAAATGCCATCATCAACTCTTTCGTGCGGGCATCCTGCGGAGGAATAAATACTTTTTGCCTTTTCGAGCCAATTTTGCAGCTCGATATAATTAGTCTGAATATTCAACGCGACCCCCATTGCTATCCAAAAAAGTCTATAACCCTGATATTTTAATGCGCTCCTGTCTATCATCGAAAAATTTAAGACAGCAAAATGCGGCCATTTATATGTGCAAAAATATGAGCCGGTTTATCCGGCCCATCAGAATGAAAAGGAATTTTATGCAGGTCTGTTAAAGACCTGCTGGGAGGTTAGTACACCGGGTGCAGCTGAGTCTCTTCAGTTTCACCATTCTGCTGGTTAGCGCCATCGGTATCGGCATCAGTCGCATCGTCAGCACCGCCGTTGTTTTCAGCACTATCACCGTCGTTGTCACCATTAGCTTCAGCATCTTCTGCCTGTTTTGCTGATTCCAGTTCAGCCAGGGTAGCCATCAGAGTACGGGCCATTTCAGGAGTCAGGCGTAAGACGACTTCTTCCGGCACGGTTTCCGTAATTTCGATCTGATTTTCATGCTCACCTTCCGGCTGCGGCGGGATCTGGTCGCGCAGCTGGCTCAGGGTTGGCAACAGGCTGTCGAAGGTTTTACGGATAACTTTCGGTTTCAGGCCAGTCTTTTTCTTGGAACTCACGAATTTGGCAGTGACGCGGGTTTTCCCAGCTCCTTCTGCCTTTTTCAGGGATTCCATCAGGACTTCATACGGGTCGCGGTCAGTACCCTGACATTCGTTAATAACGTCAACGGCAACGTCACCAGATACCTTATCTTCTTTCACCAGCATCTTGATGCTGAAGTCAGCGTTTGCCAGCACGATACTGCGGCGAACGGTGACCAGAGAGACACCCAGACGCTGAGCAATCGACTCAATGGTGTGACCCCAGCCAATCAGGCGCTTGAAGCCTTCAGCGCGTTCCACCATCTTCAACTGAAGGGAGTTGGCGCTCTCGATCATGTTGTAGACTTCTTCGTCCTTGCCGCCTTCAAATTCCTCGACGGTGATTTTCTGGAAGCTCGCGCCCTCAGCAATCGCCATCATCAGGCCAGCAAAACGGTGGTGGCCATCAATGATTTTCAGGCGGGTTACGCCTTCCACTACTACTGGTTTAACGCGGATGACAGGCACTGACTGAGGACGTTCCAGATAAGCGTGTTTGAACATTACCGCACGGTCATAATTTACGTCGCGGAGGTTCAGTCCCTCTTCCACAAACAACCAGTACGGGCTCACCGCAAAGACGTTGTTACGCCCGATATCGGCTTCTTCGAACTGTTCCGTATTGCCGCTTTTACGCGCTTTGGTTACGAAATCGCTCAGTGCTCGGAGTGATGATGGCGCTTTGTCTAAGCTGCGCATCAGTACCGCAGCGCCTTCCAGATTTTCCAGGGTACGGCTTTGTTCGAAGATAGCTTTAACGTCGGTGTTCATGGTGTTTCTCCGCTTTAGTTATTGTGTCGCGAGGTTCGTTGCTTGCTGTAAATCCAGTTAAACACACACCAAACAGGTGACGAAGCGTATTTGGGGACAAAATGTCTCTTTTTTTTCGGGTACATAAAAAAGCCCTGTAATCCAGTGATTACAAGGCCTTAGCTCGTAATGATGACATCAAGATGGCGACGTTTTTCGATTTTGACCGCATTTTTCATCAAAATTGTCATCACTTCATTTAGTTTTGAACTCTCCCCTTCCTCATATGAACCCCAAGGTAGGAATGGAGTAGGACTATTGATATTGAATGCAACGCCCGTAGGGCATCGCCATGCAGTTGGCTTCTTTGAGTCAGGTTCCCATTTCACCAGGAGTATTGGCGCGTTACAGTCGATGTCATCGATGGCTGGTATAGCCTCATATAAAAACACTCCCGCATCATCCCCACTGAAGAAAGCTAGATGCTTATACGCGCTGGCAAAAGAGACTACGCCCGCGAAAAGGCCCACAACGATGAGGTTAAGGTTCGATGTTTTGTGACGGATACGTTTTTGCTTCAGGCGAACCATTGTCAGGGCTGACAAGAAGATAGCCACCAGCCCCCCGGCTCCTGCGAACCAAACGGAATTGATTTGCAGGAAGGAAATCAAATCACGATGCTCTCTCTGGTTTTCTTCAAGCATCAACGACACAAAAGTTGTTGTTACTGGCATTGATATCAGGAATATCGTGATCATCACTATTGCAAAAGTCTGTATGGAATAGCGGTCTCTATTTTCCTCTATAACAGAATTAAAGGATAACAGATAAACAAATGTAAATAATAAAATGGAAAGAAGGTACATTGGTTATGCCTTTTTTTGGGTTATCGCTGAATTCTTTTATTTAATTCTGTTCTGAAAAATGCATACAAGAACTGCCACCCATCACCATGAGCCGTTCTGAAATCTTTTTCAGGGAGTACCGGAAAACCAAATTTAAAATTATCTTTTCCAGTGTGGCGCTGGCAAAAGTGCGCAAGCTCATGTGCCACTACGCCTTTGATATGATCCAGTTGATTGATTGAATAAAATGCTCCGATGTCCTTACGCTGCTCTATATGTGCGTACTCATGGTAGCGATAGCGCGGTGTATCACTGTCAGGATAAATGGACGATGGTGAAATAGTGATTGAGCTCCTGCCGCCCCATGAATGTTTGGCACTCCAGTTGACCCGAACTTCAGGCGCAGGGCCGGTGAAACCATATGCCTGTCTATAGAGGTGCAGAAGATACCCTGAATACAGAAAAACAACTTTCTCCGCCGTCATAACGCGAGAAACGCCATAGCGAGCAACTGCCCTATCTCTGGCTGTCAGAACGGGGGTTTTTACCCGTGGGGAGAATAATTTTGTTGGGCTGAATAGCCAGACTTCTGAATCGTCATCAGGCATATCCAGTATCACCTGAATTTCTTCAGGCGACCCAACTCGTTGATGCCACCTTTCAAGATTATCGCCCACTTCATTCAGGCTGATTAAATCATCGGCATTCTCGTAGAATAACCAGATCAGCGTTCCTCGTGGGAGTGCTTTCTCAGCTGTAATATGTGAGAGGATAATTTGACGTGGTGTCATCTTATTCGCCACAGTTCCCGGATGCTTCTATCAGTTTTATTTTTGTTGCTTCTGCCGCCTGCATTTTTTGTTTCATCTTCTCAATGCTAGCGGTCACACGGCGGGCGCACCATTGATACGCTGCCTGACGTGATTCGAAAAACTCATAATCCGCGTGCAGGTAAACTGATGTGCCGTAGGAGACGGACATACGGTAACCCTTCGGCGTTTCATTGATGACTTCCCGTTCTTCTACACAGTTTTCAAACTCAGGGACATAATCCACGAATCGACGACGCAGAATGCAAAACAGCACCTTTATTTGGTTTTCATCAGTCATTTGTTATCCTCGTTATTCTTCTTATTTATCATCAACCTTTCTTAATTGTCGATGCTGAATACGGCGGAGCGGATTTCACGCTTGGCCTGCTGACGGGCGCGGTGTTTGCTTACACGAAGAGATCTATCGTATGCATTGTTTTTACGATAGCCACGCGAGCGGCACAGTGAACAAGTGCAGCCTTCTACTGAATAGAAAATCCCAAACGGTTTCATAAGTATCACCTTTAAGCTTGATAATAATGTTTATCATAGCTGGAGTTATTCAGGTGACGAATAGTTAAGGGGCGCGTTTTGCTTGGGTTTTTACACTATCGTTTATTGAGTCGATGAGGTCGGAAATAGAAAGGAGTTTTCTGCCAAAGAATAGTTTTCGTCTGGCTTCTATTTCGTAGCGGAAGGGTTCAATAATTTCATCTTCATGCATGATTACGAAACGATAGCCGTTATTAAGGAGTTTATGCAGCTTGTTTGTTTTTTTTCTTATGGGACTTAGCTTAAACATTGTTATCAACTTCTCATCATGATCACCTGAATTGTTATAACACAGTTATTTCCGACACGCTGCTGCTTTTGCTGAAGAACTCGGATTGCTTTGGGCTGGGCCAGCAGGTTGTATGCCGGGCGAACCCGGCATCGTTATCACAGGGCTTTTTCTTTTCCCTTTCGTTCTATCCCACGAAACATCGCGCATTTCCGCACAATATCCAGTGTCGGGATGCTACCACTCCCCTGCTCTTTCACGCTCATTCGCAACGTGAGCCGTAGCAACATCTTGATGTCACGTGGTGGAAGTTCTGGGTAAGTGTTTACAAGTGATCTGACCAGTTCATCAGGAATGTTCACGCCAAAGTTCTCACCCATAATCTTCCAGATCTTTTGGGCATCTGATTTCTCCGGCACATCATAGTGAATGATTGCAGCGCATCTTGGTATGATAGCCTCATCGATGTCACTACCCCGGTTGCTTGTCATGAACATCAACCCATCGAAATACTCCAGTGTACGGAGGAACTCCGCAACGATGGCATTTTGAGTCAGTGATGCTCCACGCTGCATGACAAACACATCGGCTTCGTCCAGAAGCAGGACACAGTTCCAGCGTTTAGCCCGGGTCAGAATCGTCCGCAGATTTTTCTCAATGTCATCGGCGTTGGTTCCCAGTGCGCCAGCATGAATTGAGTACAGGGGCCGTTCAATGACCTCTGCATACACTTCAGCAGTTAATGTCTTCCCAAGTCCGGGTGAGCCCACGCACATGATGATGTTACCCGCGCTTTTCCCTTCAACAATATCGCTGGTGAAAGCGCTGATATCCGTGGTCAGTATATCGAGTAAATCACGGTGGTCTTCCGGCAAAACCATCTTTTTTGGCAGTTCTTTATCATACTTGTATGGTTCTACGTTATTGGCATGTATCCAGATAAAGTCTTGCAGCGAGAGATCAAAATAACGCTGCACAGGAATTTCGGGTAAAAGGCCAAACTGGTCATCTTCAAAAAGAGGCGACTCCACTTCTGCACCGTAGGCATCGCACTCACTATCAGGCAAATCGTGTATCAGTTTATGCCCTGCTATTTCCAGATTCCGGTCGCTGTAGCTATACGATTCCATTCTGACAGCCCTGCCGGTTGCTTTAAACTGATTGCCAAATTGCCCGTCGACCACTTCCTTAAACCGCGTTAGTTGTTCCAGGTACTCTTGTTTCAGCTCATGCGTTTCATGGTAGATATCACGGTCGGCCAGTGTCTTAGCGACACTGCGCCGCGCCACCTCATTAGGCTCGAAATTCAGGGCGGTAAGCTGGGTTCCGTAAACCTTTTTGGAGTGCGAATATTCGCCGAACCCATACCAGCTGATTTGTAACAATAGTGATGGGGGACGGTCAGAGTTTTTTTCTGATTTTACTTCTTTTATTGCTGTAACAAGACCGGGGTACAGGTTGCCGTCATGACCGCGTCGGTATATCCAGCCATCAATTCGATTTGACTTCAGATACTGTAGTAACACACGACCGAATGCCGGAAAACTGCTCACAGGCTTATCGAAATCACCTTCCAGTGCAGTGATGATCGATTCAAGAGCTCGTCGATTTTTTGACTCTCCATCACCACGACATGCCTGTAAAAGTTCATTCAGATCATCCCGAGATAAACATAGCGGATCGACGGCAATCTCATCGTCAGAACTACGGTGGCTATAACGATTACGTAAAGCCTCAAATGTTGGGCTTGTGGTAGCTTTTAGTGTTTCTGTTTTTATCGTGAGTGCCATAGCCGTCCTCGTCAGTAATTTACTTTGATATGCCTTAAGTTCACATGGAAGGGGCAACTTCGAACGCATTAGGAACTCTGATCCGCGAGCCTATTTCCAGTTTAATGGTTGCCTTTACGTATTCACCCTCCTTCAGATAGGTGATGTCTTGGTTATGAAATGTTGACTTTTCATGTGTAGCCCACCATTCCATAGAGCTTGGGATTTTTAACGTTAGCCCAAGATGTTCAGTGAGATAGCATACTCCCATGTTTGAGTAGGTCTTAACGGGGTTCGGGTAGAATTGAAAGTTACCCTCTACGAGACAATCAGTACGAGGATCGATGAACGAAAGGAAAACGCTAAAAGTACCCTGACGTTTTAGCTCGGCGTAAGCCTCAAGAATCGTGAAACGCTTTAATGCGTCATTTGAAAACAGGGTTACAATTTTTTCCGAAAGCATAGCCACCTCATGAGCTGTTTTTTTCCTATTATCAACCGGTGTCTCCTCCTGACGAATAGGTTTGCGGCCAAAAAAAAACTGCACCAGGAGGTGCAGTTTCGATAATCAAGCAATGGCGAATTGTTATTTTTCGCTACTCAGTTTATCCGTAATAAATGCTTCAATTTCTGCCATGAGCTCGGTACTCATTCGGTTAAATTCAAAGCGAACTTTACGGCCTGATGCATTTTTGCTGATACGGGCGTATTTGTCCTTATTAGCAAAATTAGCCAGATCACGGGTTTCCCAACTTTTTGCAGGTGGCTTTTGATCGAGTAATTCAACCGCCTTTGTGATCTGCGCCATGACAATTTTCTGCGCTTCCGGGATGTCACTGATGTCCAGATTAGCAATTTCTTCTTTCACCCTATCAACTACATCTGCAAGAATGAAAAGGTTGCTCTCTACGTATTTCTGAAGTTTGGACAACCGGCTGTAGAAGGAGTTTGGTATACCTTCATAATCCGGGAACAGAGCTATCAACGAACCGTCAATACGCGCCGCCTGAATACGTTTAAAGACTGACACATGGCTTATGCCAAGAAAGAGGGCAAGCTCTTCATTTTTGGTGAATCCTTTTTCCTGCATTAGTTCCAGATACTGAAGCCCAACCTCTCGGTATGAGAATCGGCGTGATGTTTGTGCAGCGGTAATAATCGCCTTGATGTCCTCAGCTGATAGATCATCTGGTAGCACCCATAAAGGCAGATCTTTTTGAGCCGCAATACAGCAAAAACGTCTGCGGCTACCTTCAATAAGCAGGTACACGCCATCACGTTTAACGGCAACACCTTCAGTATCAACACCCCTTGACTCAATTTGTTGCAGGATATCTCGTACTGCGTTTGTGGTAAGCGCTTCCTGATTTCGCGGGTTCATTGGGTGAACGGCGGTCTCAGTAGCGACATTTTCAGCTGCTACAGTGACGTGCTCAGCTTCAAGTTTTCGCCCGTTATGAAGGGTAAAGAGTTTCTTAATGCGAGGGGGACTCTTAAGGTTAGCTAACCCGGAACGGTGGCCTACATCGGTTCGCTTTGGCGTATTTAGATAACGCGATTTATCGTTTCCGATATGCTGTTCATCACTCATGCGTTAACTCCTTCCTTCGCTGAAAAACTCTTTATCTCATTAATAAACTGTTGATATACGGACATTACGGATTCTTCGGCAATATCCAGCTGCTTTGGTGAACATAACTCTTCAGATTTCTTAATATCGAGAACCGACCTACCCCGTGACGCAGCTGCTTTGAATGCTTCAGAGTTTTTGATATTGGTTGCCATAAACAGGTCTTGAACGGTTCGAATTAACTTATCGAGGACTATTTTTTCGTATGGGCTTTTATCATCGACGTTAACGGCCAGTACTTTAAACCATTTAATATTTTCACCTTTATTGGGAGACTGACGGAATCGCTCACTGATCGTCAGCATAAAATCAGTTGTGGATGCATAGTCGTATTCTCGCGGAGAAACTGCGACAAGAATACCGTCAGCGGCCTCATCAGCGGCCCAGATAATTGGCGAGTCTTCTGGAGGGGTATCGAAGATAATAAGGTCATACTTAGCTTTCAGGACTGGCATTATCACTTCTTTGAATCGTAGCAACAACTGAGTGCGCTCTTCTTTACTGCACTGCCAGTATTTATCTTTGAATCTCGCATCGGTTGGGAACGCAGTAATTACATCAAGATTTGGCAGATGGGTTGAGAACGGCATATTCTCAATGATTTCAGCCTCAGAGTAACCCATGTCGAGGTATTTTTTATATTCAGAACCTTCTTCATACACGCCCAGGATTGCGTCGATTGCAGTCAGGAATACGTCGTCTTCAGATACGCTTTGAATCATACCGCTACCAATAGAGCCTTGCGGATCCCATTCAATTACTAAAACTCTGGCATTCAACTGGAGATCAAGTGCTGCTGCTACAGCCAGAGCCACTGAGGTCGTGCTTTTTCCTGTCCCACCTTTATGATTCTGAACAATGATTGTTCGGCTCTGGTAGTAATCTCTATAGCGCGGATAACCCAGGGCATCCATAATATTCTGGACATCCCAGCGGGTATAAAGGTGGTTTTTGTTCTGATAAATAGGTTGACCCACCAGCCTTTTTTCTTCGAGATCAGCGAGAATTTTATTGAAGGTAACTCGAGATTTTCCAAAGAAGTCGGAGAGATTTTTTTTATTCAGGCAGTGGTTATAGATAAGGCGATCTACCCCCTCCACACTGTCATCTGATACAGATACCCGGGAAGAAGCCAGTAACGATTCTTTCAATGAAATTTGTTCGGACTTCATGCGTTGCCCGACAAGGGCAATTTTATCTATTAGATTCATTCTCGTCATACCCTCAAACCTGAATTATGAATTTAAACGCATATGCGTATACTTTACGTATAATGCGTAAAATGACGCTCTATGCGTATAATTGTAACGGCAATCAGATTGAGACGCTAACATTCTATTTTGTTTTTTCTTCATTTTGCGATCTCGAAATGCAGTTCAATGACACATCATCTTTCTCTTCTGGCGATTAAGGGGGTTAAGTAATCCACGGGGCGGGCAGAACCCGGAGAGACTGACTGGCGATTAAGGGGGTTAAGTAACCCACGGGTCGGGCAGAACCCGGAGATGCTGGCTGGCGATTAAGGGGGTTAAGTGACCCACTGTACGGGCAGAAACCGGAGAGGCTGGCTGGCGATTAAGGGGGTTAAGTGACCCACTGTACGGGCAGAAACCGGAGAGGCTGGCTGGCGATTAAGGGGGTTAAGTGACCCACGGTACGGGCAGAACCCGGAGAGGCTGACTGGCGATTAAGGGTGTTAAGTAATCCACGGGTCGGGCAGAACCCGGAGATGCTGGCTGGCGATTAAGGGGGTTAAGTGACTTAGCGCTGGAGGATACGCCCTGCAACTATTGGTAAATGAATGACAAGGTTTCCCGTAAGACCCATCAAATAAAAAAGCCTCTGAAGTAGAGGCTCTTGGGTATTCGATATAGTTAGGCTAATTCGTCCGGGTCGTTGATGGCACTAACGAAGAACTCCGTGCGGTAATCATTCCCCCATCCCAACCAGACAGAAGGTGAACCCTCCTTTGCCAACGAACGGTCACCCGTCATGCTGTCCGCTTGGACAGGAACTGTCACGCATTCTTTAATAGTATCGGCCTCGGCAACCAGTCCAGTACTCTGGGTTTCAAATCCGGCAATTACGACAACAGCATCAGGGTCGTGTAGCTGAAGCTGGGCGATAAGCTCTTTAACTTTCATAGTGATCCTCTGCGCTAGAATTATCCAATTCTACCACGCTTGATGGTCAGGCGTATAAGTGCTTACTGTACAGCTCGAAAGCTTCATCATGTTCCAAATCGTCCAGGATAACGATATCAGGGCCATGTTCTTTTTTGATTTGTGCGATGTATGAAGCGTATTGAGCCTGGCTTTTGTAGCCCACTGTCCAAAGTCTACCTTCGCGTAAGACGCAGATTTTCTTGCGGTAAACCTTCTTGAAACTTGATTTAGTTTTCCGGTTACGCTCCTCGTCACTGACAAGCTGGTCGATTACTTCAATCAGGTTTGAGTCTATGAGAAATGGCTTGCCATTGTGTTCGCCAAGGCAGATTGGCAGAAGACCCTTCGCATATGATTCGGCCTGGCGGAACAGCTCTTTTTTTCCTGGTTCGAACAGTACGCGAGTTTCGCCACCATGCCCATCATTATCAGCTGTACCTATGCTCAGCCCGTCGAAGAGGACAGTAGCGTTAAAGCAGACTGTTTCCTGGCTCATGCCAGTATAGATTTTGAGGCCTTTCAATTTGATTCTTGTCTGAGTGTTCATTGTGTGTTCCCCGCTTTCTAATTGTGATTCTATTTTCAATCACCTTGAGCAGGTGACGAAGTGATACGGAGAAATAATTGTTGGGTCGCCTGATAGCCGGGCTGGTGGCAGCCGCAACCCTTAGTCAGTACTTCGGGATCGTAGTTCCGAAAAGCCACAACAGTCTCCACAGCGTTTTGGGGGTGTTAACCCCCATACGCTTTGAGACTTTGCCCTAGCGGGCCGCGAATTCGCCTAATCGCCCCGTGAGGGCTCTATTCGAATTTACATGTCGTGCCTGCTTCGCTTGAGAGCGAAGCTTTTGGACGGCGATTGCCCGCGTGGCGGGCAGACATTTTTACGTGCGCATTGCGCACGATTTTCTTCGGTTACATTACAGGGCTGGCTGGGGATTGGCTTATTGCAATATTCTACAACGAAGCTGGGAACGGCTGGCTGGAACGCGAAGATTTAAATCATACTCTATATCGACTGATATCAACGACGGTATCAGCGGGGTCTGTTGCCAGCTTACAGGTCACTTGACCTTCCTGATCCAGCATCAGTGTCGCGGTTAACGGTTCATTTTGAGCATCGATTACAGTGACATTCACGCGTAACCGTGTTGGAAGCATCATCAGAATTCGCGTAGGGCTCTCTGATAATGACACGTTTCTGGCTTGCAGAACCGCTAAAACACTCTTCATTAACTCTGCTTGGTCGATCATATAGTCACATGCCACTGGATGTATTGGGATGAAATCGTGCCTACCGCAGGGCTACACGAAAGATATAAATCAGTATGACATGCGGGCCGGACTCAAACCATCAATTACTGGAACCAGTCCGAAGATAGCGCTCTGGTTTTTATGCTGTTGAATTTACATAGTTGTTATTTAGTGAATTATTCGTACCTTATCATTCACTGATATCACTTAAATTCAAAGTGAACAGGAGAGGATTGGATTAAAAGTCCATAAAATGTGAATTAAAAGTGCGCTAGGAAATGCGATAAACTGATTGATTTGTTTTGATATGGTTTTTATGTGAATTATCGGTGAGTTACTTGTGTGCTACTTATCTCCATGCTGCTATGCCTTTCCAATAAATAGATTGGATAGGGCAGGGAGATGGAAGAGGGGAGAGGGCTTACTCCGCAGGTGATTTCACTTTAAATTCAAGCCATCTTGCCCCGAGCCTGTTTTTATCCAGATTGTAGAACAACGGTTTTATACAGACCCCTTCATACTCAGGGAACTCTATACCGCTGGCGAAGTGAATCTGTAGTGTATCAGGATCAATACCCATCATGTTTGTGTCAAACAGCCTGTGGAATGTTGGTGATAGCAAAATGCCGTTACTGGCGTTATAGCAGCCTGCTACGGATGTTGGTTCAATATGTGCTGCCTCCAGCACACCGTTGAGGTGTTTGCCCGATACCGCGCACAGGCTTCCGAAATTCTTATCCACCAACTCACGGAACTGAGACTGGACATGCACATCGCGAACGCTAACCTCTCGGCGGAAGCTCGGGGAGCGCATACGGATATCTGCATGGGGGAGGTGACCGCGTGGTAATGGCAATACAGCCGGTTGCTCATCCATTACTGGATTCTGCTCCTCGCAGTAGGTGTCCACGGACTCAATCAAACGGGATGTGTCATTACCAAATCGGCGAGTGAACCAGAGCCTGAAGTGAGCCAACCGTGATGCCGGAATTTTGTTACGTGCGTACTCCTGAGCATTCTCCTTTTCGATTTCAGTATTTAGTAAAGCCAGACGGGCCTGAGAAGCACGAATTTCTTCCTGGACTCTGAGATATCCTGCCAGTAGACAAACTTTGGATTCCTGATGTTCAGGCCGTCGCGGATAACCAGATCCTGTTTCAACCACGCCAAAGGCTTTGTACCGGAACATTCGGGGAAAAAGCGTTAATGCCACCCGGTTGTTACGACGAACGAGGGAACGAATCAGATTGGTTATCTTCCTCATGTTCTGAATAGTGCGGGGAGAAAAGAACGCGGCGTATTACCTCTGCTCTATCTATTCCCGACATTATCCCTCTGCGAATGACACCACGGAGGTGAGCATTATGTCTTGCCCCGCTTACTAGGCCGAACTCACGGGACAAACTGACATACTCTTTCAGGAGGTGATGCTTAGGGTCGGTAAACGCCTCTGGAGGAATCACCTGATATGCAACTGACGAAAGTATACGGAAAGTCAGTTCAGATGCTGTCCAGCCCTCACGCCGAAGCCGAATAATTGTTATAACGAGATCATCGATACCAGGCATATCCGGTTCGATATATAGGGACATCAGAGTGTCGTTCATTCCGGGAGGAAGGCTAGCAGAGTGTGACGGGTTGCTCATAGGGTAAGGTACTGATCGGACGTAGAAGAAGCGCTTATGTTACGGAATTCGCTCTGGTGGGTTTTAGCTCCAGTGGCGAACGCTGGAACTACGGGTAAAAAAATCCCCGGTTTACCGGGGAAGTTAACAACTACCTCCAGAAGGGTTGGAGGCAAAGCCGGTTGGGCGACCGGCCACAGGGAATGCTACGGCTTAATGCCGAGTACTACACCGCCATAGACCAGGTACATCACGATGGCGAACAGCATGAAGAAATGGGTTACCGGGTGCGCCAGCGCGGCTGCTGCCGCATTGCTTGCGCTGAGCTTCAGTGAGCCAAAAGAGTGATTACGAACAGCTTGTGCTTTCATGGGTCGCTCCTGATAACGGGTTACATGTTGTGGCTTCTGTATCCAGTATCTGGTGAGTGACTCAGGTGACGAAGAAAACCAGGGCATAAAAAGCCCTGTATTTTCAGAAAGATAATATCGGTTTCGTTTTGTGTTGTGCTTGCTATTCCGGGCATAAAAAAACCGCCTGGTGAACCAGACGGCTTTGGGATAAACAGGCTTTACACAGACAGGTCAGTGGATCATTTAAGTCACTTAACCCCCTTAATCGCCAGTGTATTGCCACCAGCAGTACGTGGTCTAACGCTTAAATATCGTAGCGACCTTCTTTGATTTGCTGGAGCTGTTCAGCCAGCACCTTCGCCAGTGGTTCGGCTTCTTCTTCATCATCAAGATTGTCGATGAGCGTCAGATTCGACTCACCCGCACGGCGGGCATAAACCCCATACGCTCGCTGGCCGGAGATATCGGTGACCGAAGTCTGAGAGTGATCGCAGATGATATTGCCGTGACGGTCTACCGGCCCGAAGCTGATGGCTTCATAATCCGCATCGTGGCCCAATGGTAAATCGCGCAAAACAAACAGGCGTAATGGGAGAACGTCGTACTCAGCACCACATTTTGCTGCCACATCCAGATCGTTAATTTCACGGAGAAAATCTTTCGCTACCACCGAGTCAGAATGCATCCGGTAAATGGTCGATGCGGCCCAGATTGCACCAGCATAAAATTGTGATTCTTCTTTTGTCATTTAGCACCTGCTCTTATTGTCATGGGTATGCCGGTCGAACGGTATCCCCGTGCAGACCGTCAGTAAACGGTTATTTCCTTTGCGCAGCAGTCGCATTGGTATTCGTTGATACCACCAGTTGCGACCCAGTTTATTGCGCCGCAGCGGCAACTCAACAGCTGGCGCATACCAGGAGCAAGTGCCCGCTCTGAAAACGACTCAACCGGGACTTCGCCCGGGTAGTAGTAACCTTTTATCAGCTTGCTGCGTGAATGCCCGTCAGTGTCGGTGTAATGCAGATACACCTTCCGGGTATAAATCATACCCGAGTCAGTGCCGAACTGCGTTTTCAGAAGCATACATATCCTCCAGACGCTGAATACATTGTTGTGCGGCCTTATCAAGTAGTTCAGCCGTGGGTTCATCATAGATGCCACGTACCAGCAGACCAAATATTTCCGGGTCTACAGACAAATCGTACATGCATACGCGAACGCCAAGCGCTGTACGTAGCGCATAGACATGGCGGTTAGGCTTTCCGCCGATACCGGTGACTGACGCGACATTTTCAAAATTACCAGGGTTAACCAGGTTAATCACGGGGCACGATATACACTCAGGGATCCGCTTCAGAGCCACAGCATCCAGATACAGGCTGTGGCCCACTTTCAGGTTTTTTGGCAACGCTTGCAACGGCATGGCTTCGAGGGCCAGATTTTCTTCAAGATGCAGGTTATCCGGCAAAGTGGTAATACGGGTGTTTGACAGCATCATACTGCCAGCTACTTTCAGCGTATCCGGCAGATAGGCGATATCAGTACACATGATGTCCAGAACGCGGCCCACCGTCAGATTTTCCGGCAGATACTTAAGACGTGAAGAATTCGCCATGAGCGTACCGGTAATGGTCAGGTTGTCAGGGAGAGATTCCAGCTCAGAGTAGCTGATAAACAGATTGCGGGCCACCAGCCCGGCAGGGATGCTATGAATGCCCGACAGAATGGTCAGGGTGTTCGTCACGGTCAGATTCGCGGGAATATAGTCGCAGGGAATTGCCGGATCTTCTGGCTCAAGCGTAAACCCGACACGAAGATCGCCTTCAACGATGATTCGTCCGTCCTGAAGGGTAAAGGCCACACCATTCGCTGCCAGTTTATCAATGAAGTCTGTCATATCGGTTTCCTTTTAATGGCCCGACGAGCCGGGCCGGAGGTTCAGAGTTTGCTGACAAAGTTCTGCTGCGTGAACAGGTACATATCGCCCTGCTCATTGAACATGCACAGATTTTCGAGGATGCGCTTTTCAATCCAGACGACCGGCTTTTCACGCATATCCTTCGCGAGCGAAAAGGTGTTTCGCAGCCGGGTAATGCGGTGCTGATCATTGATTGCCTGGTGAATTGCGGCCTTTGACGCTGCCGCCTGCTTTTTTACGTTGTTGCGGGCACACCATAATTCGCCACTAGCGGCTGATGCCCGCGCTGCTGGCTGACGTGAGGAGTCCAGTTGGTCATAACGTAAGAGATTCGGCATGATGCCCCCTGTCATAGTTTTGTCGTTATTGACCTATTATCTGGCAGGTGGGGCTGGTGACGAAGGGCGCTGAGGTTGTCTGATGGTTAAAAGATTGCCGTTAGTGTTCCATATGGTATAATTGAATTACCAAATGGGAGGGCTAGTTATGACGATGAAAGTTTTTTCTCCAGACGTTACCAAAACGAATCAGCACTGCTTATGGCAGGTTGCTGGGCTGGATAATGACGGTATCGCGCTGATGGATAAAATCAATCACGGTCTCGATGGCACAGTAGCTAAGCACATTTCTGAATGGGCTAACATCACGCCGTCTGAGCTGCGCAAAATGTCGGGTATACCTAATACGACGTTTAATCGTAGCATCAAAGACCGTTTCACTGCCGATCAGAGCGAACGTCTGGTGCGCATTATCCGCGTAATTGAACGCGCTGTAGAGCTGTTTGAAGGTGACAAAGAAGCGGCGCACAAATGGCTGAACGAAGCGAACCGTGGTCTGAGCTGGAAATCACCGGCAGAGCTTGTTTCTTCTGAGACAGGTGCGCTTGAAGTGATGCGCCTGATTACGCGTATTGAGCACGGGGTATACTCGTGATCCTTTACCGACTGACCAAGACCCGTTATCTGATGACTGCGTGGTCTGGTCTGGGTGCGAAAGAAGCGGGGGGCCGCTGGAACAGCGTAGGCACTGCAATGGTCTACCTGTCTGAAACGGCCAGCCTTACCATGCTTGAAACGCTGGTACACATTCACGCGCCGCAGTTACTGGACGACTTTACACTGCTGAGTCTTGATGTACCGGATGATCAGATCCAGACCTTCGACATGAGCCGTCTCCCTGATAACTGGGCGAGTGAGGATGCTCCTGCTGAGCTGGCGCTCTACGGTGATAACTGGGCTGAAAGCGGTTCTTCTATCGCGCTGCGTATTCCAAGTGCGTTGTCTCCGGTTGAATTTAACTACTTGCTGAATCCGGCACACCCTGAACTCTTTGACCTGATGGCTACGGTTAAGAAAATTCCGTTCCGGTTTGATTCCCGCCTGAAATAACACACAGGCAACTCCCCGGCATTGACGAACTGAGGTGTCTCTGATGATTCAGAAAGCGAAAGTCGCTAAAGCGTTTATCTCTGTAATTGCCTTGTTCGCCTTTGTCTACTGGGGACTTGATCCCGATTCAATTTGTCAGGCAGTTGGTGACGCATCTCAAACCTGCGGTTACTCCGGCAAGAATGGCGATGCGAGTCTGGTTGGTTCCGTGTTTGCTCTGATGCTGACGGTGTTGGCGGGTGCGATGCTTTGGGCGTGGGTCAGGAAAGGCTAATCAGAACTCTTGCAACTCCCTCCGTGATGCCGGGTGACGCTCCTCACTGAGCGCCACCAGTCAGTCATTACAAACGGGTTGATGATTCAATCGCGGGCGGAAGGCTACTATTCAGCGCGTCGAACCCGCCAAATGCCCGGCCCTCTTTTGTCAGCACCAGATGCATCGGCGTTTCGTTGATATTACGGGCGATGTAATCGTTGATGAATGCCCGCGCCTGATCGGCATTTTTAACCTCTGCTGTTTCCGGCATGGAGTTATGGGAACGATTAAAGACGACAGAGACATAATTCCCTTCAATTCTTACCGGGCGAGTCGATACGGTGAGTTTCATGGTCATTTTCCTGTAGTGAGTGTTGTGTGTATTGGTGTTCTGCCACTATCTACTGCAACGTTGCGGCCACAGGGCGAAGAATTGCTATCGCCTTTGATAACGCCTGCCGCTCACCACCATCAAGGATTCTGACTGCTTCTACGCAAGCCGCTTCTGCTGTATCAGCACGTTCTACCAACGTCCTGACGGTATTTTCATATGATCCGCAATCAGGCTCCTGATTGCTGTCTTCGCTCAGCGTGTTCCATGACTCAGTGAGGTTAACTGCAACAGCGACCAATTGGTCAGTGCTGATATCACCTTTTACGCAACGGCAGGCCACTTCAGCGCCCAGACGTTCAGCAATGTCGTAGTACCAGACTCCCGGTTCTTCAGATGCCTGATACGCAGGTTCGCAGGCTTTACAGATCTGCTCTGCGGCATCCAACATCCAGTGAGCACATTCAATTTCGCCACCAGCCAGCGTTTCACAGATCATTGTCTGTATGCTGTCACAGTTGAAGGTGAGGGGGATAGGATTAGCCACTGATAATGCGGTCAGACGGGAGACTTCATGCTGGAAGCCCTGAAACATGAACATGGCGCAGATAGCTGGATTTAACATGGTAGACCCCTGTAGTTATGTGTGTTGTTCGTTTTGTTTACATAACCAGTTAACCACGCTCCCCGCAGGTGACGAAGGCTTTCGGGGCAGAAAATTCACAAAAAAAACCGACCATTAAGGCCGGTTATGATCTGGAGTATATGGGGCTGAAAACCGCGTTATGCCTTCACTTTCGCCATAAACAGCTGCATGGTTTCTTCAGCAAGCGGAGTGCCAACCTGCTCAAGAACATACTCCGCGACATGCGGGGTGAGAATGAAGTCGATAAACTCCGGCAAGGACATGCTGTTCAGGCTCGGTAGCTGTCTGGACAGTGCATTCTGGTAATTTTCCACTTCACCCAGTTTGCGCTCGGGCCAGCCCACCAGCTCAGGGTGCTTTTCCTTAAGTGCGAGGCCGCGCTCCGGGAAACTGTTACTGATGGGGTGTCTGGCGAGGGTGGGGATCAGGAGATTCGCCAGAAAATCCACTTTCTCGTAATCAAGACAGACAGAATTCATATAGGTTTACCTCTTGCCACTGGCTATGATGTTCGCTTGCTATCTGGAAAACTCTACCAAAGCGGCTGGCGATATCTCATTGAAAACGCCAGCAGAATGCGGTCATTTCCAGCAGGAGTTACCCCATCTGATAACTGTCATAAGATGCCCCGCAGGCTTCCACCAGCGCATCCAGATCACCGGTAAACTCTCTGGCCCGCTTCATCAATGCACGGTGTAATTCCGCTGGTGGAATGTCATCGCTACTCTTCGCCGGGTATTCAACACTGAACGCGATGGTAAACGCATGGCTATACCACGGCCCGGCATTCTGGTTTTCAAAGCGGGCCATCAGCTGGCTTTCGGTTGTATCGGTAGCAAATGTATCGAGGTGGACGACATCGACCGGCACGTTGAGTGCCCCGGCAGTGGTTGATGCCAGCTGCCGGGCTTCGTCTCCTCGCTCTGGTGGTGCGCAGTAGAGACATTTCCCGTTCAGTACCACCAGCGTCTGACCGTAGGTCGTACTGACGATACTCACGGTGTTAGCCGGTTGCGGGTGTGTGGTTGCAGTGTGCTGCATGGTGTTCTCCATTAGGTCACTCACATGGCAACCAGCTTACCCGGCACAATTCAGCTGACGAAATCAGGACGGACTGGTGTATATCGTTCGCAAAATAAAGATATTTTTTATCATCAGCACCGGTAGTTACGGGGCAAATTGCAGGTATCCGGTACAATGGTGATATGAAGGGCATTACATGCAGAATCGTGTGGCCCGGCAGACGGATACCGAATATCAGCAGAAGGAACCAGGACAATGCAGGAACTCGACTTTGACCATATCCAGATAAACCTGAACCCGCGAGCGTGTGCTGTCACACCTATCCCGGAAGACCTGAAAAGGGAGCTGGCTTATCTGGGCGCTATCGCAGAGAGAAAGAAATTCGCGGCAAGCCTGATTGTTAATCTCTACAACCCGGACGTTTGCGGGGCGAATATGTACAAACTCACGGCCTATTGCCGTAACGAGTCATGCGATACCCTTCGCGATGGCATGATGACCCTGATACAGCTTTGTGCATACATGGAGTCACATGAGATCTATGGCGAGACGTTTGTCAAAAAGCTGATTAAACAATGGGAGTTTCGTAAGTAGTCTGCTGCTTCAAAATACCTTTCTGACAGGGCGCTATGTGCGCCCTTTTAT
Organism: Citrobacter sp. S39; assembly: GCF_009495675.1. Taxonomy (NCBI): domain Bacteria; kingdom Pseudomonadati; phylum Pseudomonadota; class Gammaproteobacteria; order Enterobacterales; family Enterobacteriaceae; genus Citrobacter; species Citrobacter sp. S39. The sequence continues at coordinate 221,666 of NZ_CP045556.1, read as the reverse complement.
TTTAAAAAAACGGGAAGGTCTTGCCCGGGTATTACCTGCTATTTTCAACTACCAAACCACAACGGCAGAAGAAAATTGACCAGTCGAAGCAATTCGACCAGGAGTTCGACATACAGGAAATGGAAGTCTTTCATAACAGTCTCTTCATATAATTGGCTCGACAAAATCGTTGCATCACGACGATCGCAGGTGTGAGGTTTGTTTTCTTCGTGGGGGTTGTCAGCTATCACGACATTGAGGCAGGCAAGCGCAGGTGTCACAGTTTCGGGTATATTTTATGCTGGTGGGGTGACCACCAGCTGCGGGTATAGTTACTTAATGGTTTTCAGGAGGGTGAACTTGGTTTTGCACCGGGTGCATTGCGCTTTCAGAGACCCGGAGCGCACCTGTTTCAGTTTCCCGGCGCACTGGGTACAGGCTACGTCCTTCACACGTTGTGCCATTCGCTCATCCACAGCGAGTGTTTTGGTCGGGTTATGCTTACGCTTGGGAGCCTTCAAAAGCCCCAGCGCCCGCAACGTGGCTTTGTACTCCCGGGTGATCCATTGACCGTCGCGCTCATAGTGCAGGCCATCCCCCATCATATCGCCAAGCTGTATCAGCCGCTGATGCAGCACTTTTTCTTCTTCAGGACTCATATACCGTGCTCTCTTTAAATTATTGAGACGGAACCGAGCCGATTGATACCTCATATGAGGCCACCAGCGTCTTTACTGGCGTTTCAACGAAGCTGACGCTCTGCTGAGTAGAGTCGAATGAGAATCGCGTCCAGCGCCCCACAGAGCGCGATCCTGAAGCTTTCGCTATGACCGTCCCGTTCGCGCATCTCCAGAAGGGCATCCAGCTCGTTATCGTCAATCGGCAGTGGCCCGGAACAGAAGGTTTTCACCATGTCAGAGGTGTCAGGGTTTATACCTGCAATGCGCAGGATATCGGGAACCTCAGACCGGTAGATCACCGGTCGGCCTGATGGCGGTGTCCACGTTATCGGCTCTATCTTCAGTTGCGGTAAGCCAGCACCGGCGAGGGCGTTATTCAGATCGTCTATAAGCACGACATCCGCTCCTGAAGGAGGATGTACGCCGAGGGCCGCAGGGATTTCGACAGAGATATTGTGCATGGCGTTTACCTCAGTGAAGGACGTGATTAACCAGCGACGGGGGGATATCGAGTGACCCGACACTCCAGCCATTGGCAGTTGTCGCAATAAGATCTGGCCGGAACCCACCCCAACCCGTCACACGGCCCGAATCGTTGACCACCACCACCAGCGGCGCACCGGTATTTTGTGTCAGGCGAACGAGATCTGCGTTGTCCACCAGCGGGATCTCATTCACGTCCACCCCAGCCAGAGAAAAGCGGGTAAGCGTCATGCGACATTTCGGACAATCAGGGGCAGTAAACACAGTAATTTTCATTGGGATAGCCTGGTGTATACGGGATATATTCATTATCCCAGCTTTCCGCTTCTGACGAAGCGTTGCGCGGGTAATCAGAGCGTAAGCAGGTAAGATATTGTTGGGGCCATCCTGCAACATCAGTTGCGCCAGTTGCCTGGCTATTCGTCGCTCTCTCCATTAGAGAAAATAAACCAAATAAGCAGAACGCCTCCGACCCACATTCCAACAAAGAGGCAAATACCGATCAGGTCATAGACGTATTGTGGGATTTCATTCATAACGCATCCTCATTAATAATTTGTATTCAGCCTTAAACCGGTCATTTCATTAACCGAATCCGGTCTATCAAAGCGCTACCCTGCGTTGCATTCAGCCCCTCGTGCCGGTGAGTCAGGAACAGGGCAGGGCAGTCAGTTGGAAAGAGTCGAGCGGTATCGTCCACGAAGGTGTAATGCTGTAGGCCGAACCGTTTAACGACCGCCATGCATTCGTGATAACGCACGTGGTTATTCACCAGCCCATCCAGATCGGGATTGAGTCCAGCAATCCGATCGCGTATACCCGCAGGGAAATGACTCAGCACCATCTCCCGGGGTACGCCGGTACGCCAGTTTGTGGAAAGGATAATTCCCGTCTGCGGGCATTGCGTCAGCACGTGATCCAGCACAGGCATAAACTCCAGTGACCCGTTTTCCGCCCGGTGGAGTACACCGTCGATGTCCAGGAAAATCCAGTGACGACGGGCATCTATTTCCAGCCAGAACTCGCCCGCAGAGCGCCGGGTCGACATACAATCTATATCGTCCTGACAGGTAAACCTGACTAACCACTTCTGTAATAATCGGAACATAGAGGCCTCTCGCGGTAGTTGACTATATGCAGAACCGGCAACCATCAAAATCATACGGATTCTGTTGCCATGAAATACGGCCACACCCGGGGCAATTCCAGCGAGTCAGCCCCTTTGACTGTCGGCGATTTTGGCGTTTCAGCCAGGCAGGCATCAGCAGACCGGCCCCCTGCGTCATTTTACGGCGGTCTATCCGCTCAACACTGAAGGTAGGGCGCTTTGCAGCGTCAGGGATGTGATGGGGTAACCAGACGACATCAGGTCTATCTGCCTGTGGTGAGTCAAAAACTCTGGCAAGGGAAAAATCCGTGGTAGTACCCGCATCAGCCAGCCAGAACAGATCGTTTCCGTCCCATTGGCCATTAACGAAGCCGACATATTTGGTGGCGCTTTCGGAGAGAATGGTTTTTCCCGGTACAAACTGATGATCAACATGAAACACGAGATGGCGGTCGACTGCATCGGCATCAACCGGCAGGTCAAACTCCCGTCCCGTATTCCATGCGCGTTGTGCTTCCTCGCGGGTGTAAACCCGGGCATTACGCTGATCGGTGCTGTAACCTCTGCCGTGATGGCTATGAAAAGCGGTATTGCTACCAACGGTGTCACGCAAGCTGACCAGATAAAAACGGTCTTTCATGAAACACTCCAGAGGATGATGGCAGGAAAATAGCCCGGCGCGGCGGATACCGACACCGGGGAGGAGGGGTTAGCTTTCGATTTTGCTGACGTTTACGGTGTCATCGTCGTTACGCTTTACACCCAGCATGGTATCGCCATCGACTTCGATAATGCCGTCAAAGTAGTCGGTCATTTCGTCATAGCTGACTTCATCAAGGTCATCCAGCCGGTAGGAAGAGCCATCCGGCAGAACAAACTGACCATCCAGCGTGGCAAGGTCATACGCCAGCGGGGTAACCGTGAAGTAATACTCATCGGTGAACCAGACCGCGCCAACCACCAGTGGGTGAGAAATGTGGAATTCGACGGTGTTATAGCCCTGCGCTGCGATTGCATCCAGCAAATCAATGAAGCCGGGCATCGTATCGCCATCCCAGCCATCAGCCGATAAGGAAGGCTTGAGGTTATCCCAGTCGCTCAGACTGAAAAACACTGTGCCCTCACCGTCATCGCTGATATGGGATGAAATGTACGTCGCGCTTGCTTTTGAAGCCATTGCAAACAGGAAGTCCTCATCGAGCACGTGTTTGAGGGAGGTTTTAAAAACCTTGTCAGTGCCTGCTGCCGGGATAATCGCTAACATGAAACACCTCAGTGGTTGTGTTGGTCTGTTTTTATTATCGAACGACTGAGTCTGCTGACGAAGGAAAAAAGGGGACAAAAAGAGGCTGTTTTCTCAATAAAATCAGAAAGATTGTGACGGCCCGAATTCAGATGAAACGGGCGCAGACGGGGGGTTATTTGCTGGCGGATTCGGCTTCGTAAATGACTTCGTCGGCCCAGTCTCGATCAAATCCCGGCATCACCGGTAATGCTGCAACGACATCGGTAGGGAGGGCATCAATATAATCGCGCATGGCTTTTGCCACTTCCAGCAGTTCATTTTGCTTCATCATTTTCTCGCTCATTATCTCTGTCAGAAACCATCCAGCAGGAAGTCCACCGCACTTTTGATAGTGTGCCGGAACGGAGATGCGTCCATGACCGCCTGACCGAGCTGCTTCACGCGGACTGAAGCCATTTCATGCGTCATCAGGATAACGTCATTCCCTTCCACCTGTATGACCGGAGTTAATCGCGCAACCGGGGCCGAGGCTCCTTTTTTAAGCCGATGAAGGGGGATCACCAGGCGGGTATTTAACTCGCCAATGATGTCGCTCTGTATATCCAGCAGGTAAGGGTATGCCTGGCTGTTGCCGGGATTGCGGTAAACGGTATATTGCATTATCAGAACGTCCTGTATTCGTCAGACAGTAACCCATGCTCTTCAGTGATGCGGTTCAACTCCTGAATACCAGCACGATTCTGTCGTTTCCATTCTTCCGCTGCACTGGCCTTCAGTTTGCTCTGAAGCGCTTCTGCCAGCGTGGCGGACAAGTTAATCCCAGCGTCTTTTGCCTGCTGTACGAGCATTGGCTCAAGGGTGACACTGACGGTTTTTTTCTGGCGAGCAGCTGTAGCCTGCATGTGTCCTCCAATAAAAAAGCACGTGTCGATTACACGTGCTTTAAGTATGCGCCCATTTTATCCCACCAGCAAATTTGTTTGCCTCCGAGAGAGTCTACTGCGTCAGTTCAGCAGGTCAGATGGCCTAGACCGCAGAGGCTACGTTTTTCCAATCATGATAAGCAACACACGCCTGTTTGGCAGGTTGGCTGCAACTTTAGCTGCTTTATCAATGCTTTGTGCTGTATACACTACCCCTCTTTCTTTCAGGTTCTCCGCGTTCTGACGCAGCGTTTCCTCTGAAAAGCTGGACGACTCATCAATGCCAACTGGGCCGGGCTTTGCACCGCGCAAACTGAATGGCACAGGGCCATGCCAATCATTCTTTACCAGTAACAGTCGGGCATCAATGATCCGTCCTGGTAGCGTTCTTTCGATGAGGTAACTTTTTCCGGTTCCAGTGCTGCCAATCAGGCAAACGGTGTAACCGAAACGCAATGCCCATCGAATGATTAGAGCCCAATACCGCGCCCGGAACGCGGAAATGACAGGCATTTCACCTGGTCTAAATACCGCTGCGAAAAGACATGAATAGCTATATTTCTCAGCGTTACAATCTTTCATAAAACTTTATCCAGTGATGTGTTTTTGGGGAATTTTCTGCCCGCCCAGCAGGTAGCTGGTGTATCTGAAGTACATAACATCTTGTAGTTGCCTCTGACTATCTCTCTGGATATAGACTTATCAAATTCATTTCTATCCATATCAAATAGCCAGTAGAACCCATCAGCATAGATAATTGTGGTTCGATTGGGATCCGAAGCTACGACGCGAGCATCCGTAATCAAATTCTCCTCATAGCGCAAAGGCGAAGCGGAGAAAAAGAATATTATTAATACGAACCAACTCCCTATGAAACACGGTAAAACATGTTTTTTGCAATCCTTTAAACCATCTTTGTTGCCTTTCATTTTGTAGTCATAAAGACCAAGCAAAAAAAGTAAGAAAGAAAAAGCAAACCCCAGAAAAACGTGAGTATAAAACTGATGGATGCCGTCACTCCATGTAATACTGATACTTCCAGCATTTGTTCTTTTTGTTGTTATTTCTAATACGGAAATGAAAATGGCTGTTAACTGACTAAAACAAAATATTTTTATGCTTAATTCAGACTTAAACGCTTTGTTATATACTAATACAATCACAAAAAGTATTACGATTACAAAAGCTGTAATCATAAACTCACTCATCATCATGAGCACACTGTTATTAATACTGTAATTTATGTTCATCATCACTCCTTAATTTCACAACTTTTCATCATTTTATTTGAGAATTGACAGGCTTATCGAGTAGGGGGTTTAGCGTCCTTGAATATGTTCGCTCGTGTGGCGCTCACTAGACACCAGATAACAGAAGAAAGCAGAGCAAGCATTGCGTAAACCATTCGGAAGTTTGAATCCCACTTCGCGGTTACTATTGATTCATCGACCGCCTCGCGAACGCAGGGAGATTCGATAAGTGTCGGGGGAGTCGTGGATTGTGGCTCTTCGGTACATACCATTAGTTTGCCGACCGGAGCACCATCAATGACAGCCCTGGCTGCACTAACCAGATGCGCTGAAGGTGAACCTGAATAGTTCATGCAGATGAACGTGATAAATAAAGCAATCGCCGGGCCGGAGACCAGAGTGAAGAATGCGAAGCTGCGGCAGGCCGTAGTATGGCGATGCAAATTAGCGAGAAATGTCATCATGATTTGTCACTCTGGGTTTTAGTCGTATCCGACTCGGTGTCACATCGCTGGAAAGCTACTTGAGGAGGAATTTGATCAACCCCGGTAAAGCAATATTTCAGGGATAGTTGCTTTTTTCCCTCATCCAGTCCAACAAAAAAGATATCGACCGGATCTTCATGAAGTAGCTCTTTTGAGAGCCGGTTGTAGGCCATCCAGCTCCCAACCATATCGACCATTGGCTTAAATTTATCAGTTGCGTTATCTGTAGGTTTAAATGGAATTACACGGAAAACATTCCATCGTGAGCAACGAACCAGCAATTGAGCATCACTCTGAAAGACGTCCAGATCAGTGTTATTTGTCAGGACTTTACACAGCGACTTGAGATCGTTACCCCTGACCTCCAGTTGGCTGAAGCTTCTATAATACTTTTCACATCCAGTTAAGTGCTGAGCGTAGCACTGCTTCAACAGTGTTGTGTCGTTACTGGCCTGCAATTGAGTATCTTTCGCCACATAGGCATCACTGATAAGAAAATCGGGATAGAGGTGTCCCTCCCATAGCAGTTTCTCGGCGATAGCGCCCCCCAGCACCACCACCAATAAGATAAAAAAAATTGGGAACGTCTTACCCAGAGGTATTTTCATAAATCTCACCAGTCGTTAATTTGAGGTAAATTTGCTTTCCAGATTCAGAATGCATTTTTCATGTGCATACATGACGGCGGAATCATGGCCGTAATAGAGTTCGCCATTTTCACGCTGCCACTCACGCGCTTTTCGGGTACGGAATGCTTCTGACATATGTTTTCCACACAACTCACATGGCCCGAAAAAGTCGCTGCTGCGGCCTGTTGATTTTGTGAGTCTGACGATATTGCCTGTAGGTCTACCCATACTGCCCCCTGTGCTGCTGGCATTGACCGGCTGTCTGCCGTGCTAAATGAGTGGTTATTTATCCGCGTCATCATCGGATTCTTTCGGCACGAGTTTTGTATAGCTAAATGTCATATCAGAGGGACGGATCCCATAGCGCCACGGCTTTCTGCGGTAGTTAACTGCCTCGCTTACCATCCAGCAGATAAGAGCGATACCCGCCACTATCAGGTAGCCTTTGAGCAACAGCGAGTCCCATTGTTTAATGGCATCATCGGCATTCACCACGTGTCGCTGGCATTCTGAGGAGCGGAACGCGGCAAACACTGCTTTCTCTTCAGGGCAAACCATGACCGAGGTGCTGGTGGCATTTCCAACCAGACTACGGGCCTGATCGAGGAAGACCTTGGATGGTGAACTGGTAAGAACTGTGCAGAACAGAATGAGCAGTAACGCAACTGCCGGAGCAGTGACAAACGAGAAAATGAATGCCTGCCCGGATTTCCATAAAACGTCGCTGATGTAAAATTTCATGTCGGTGTTTCCTCTTATCGGTATTCAGGCCCAGAGCAGCCCGGGGCTTAATTTATGCTGACTGGAGTCCGCCAGATTGTTTCTCTTCAGCGCGGGTATTCCAGCGCGTCACAGCGGCTTGTTCGGAGTCCTGAAACGCCACCGTGGCCTCACAGGAATTGCAGCAGGCGCGAAAATTATTCGAAATCTCCCGAACCCGGATAGATGAACAACCGCAGAAAGGGCAGGGCTTGACGTTATCGTGTCTCATCGTATTTCCTCGCTGGTGGGCTTTATCCACCGAAGCTATTGAGCCGAATTTCAGGTTCATCACCGAGCTCGTACATGTGTCCCATTTCGTTCATGATGGTGCTACTGCCATTGAACCAGGTAACCATGCATCGCCAGTGCTGACTGCCGTTTTCACCCCAGCGGCTCACGCCCGCAGCATCCATTTCGTCTTCAGTGATAAAGAAATCCGCGCCCGGCAGTTTCTCGGCATCAAGGCAGATCTCAGGCTCAACGACGAAGCAGATACCGTTGCTGTTCATGACGTACATACGCCGCTCAAGGGTTTCAGTACTGACAATGACCTGCTTATCAGAAGTAAGGTGTGATTTAGTGACTTCCATGCGAATCAGGTTCTTTGCATTAGCCTGTCCACTCGCAAAAACCATTGACGCATTGCGAACCATTAACTCAGCAGCTTCTTCACCGAAGCTACGAAGGCCCATCAGTGCAAGCAACTCACTACATTCGGCTTTACCGAGGTTGCCAGTAGTCAGATTAACCACGCCTTGTAGAGTGCTCAGTTCAACCGGTTGTGACCGGAGGATGTCGCGAAGCAGTGTATTACCCGCCGTGCCCGGGTCGCTCCAACTGGAGGATTCGGGACGCTGATTTTCAAGAAATAGGGCGCTTTGCAGTAAAGCCGCTGGTGGCTTTCCGGCAAAACTCAGTTTTACTCTGACCGAATCGAATGGGTGCATGACGGCGGTTTCTCCATAATATCGTGAAGCTAAAAACTGTTTTAATCCTATTATCCCACCGGTCGACAATTGACGAAGTAATCGGGTATGAAATGGACACCCCTTCGATAATTCACATATAGCGAAGCCTTTACGCCTTTGTCTTATCCGCAGGCTGGGGAATGCAATAACTTAAGATGGTGATAGTTTCCCCACGCTTTGCTTTAGGCGCGGCACTCTGGCATTCATCATAGGTTTTGTAGTCAGGTATTTTCTGAGAGGTGACACCACTTGGATTAAGACCACTTGAATAAAGCCCAATCACGAGAACTAAAGTAAACATGTTATTACTCCAGAATGTATTGATGGAAAGTAAGTGAGAATGCCATTATCCATTTCTCCTAAAATCCCGAAAAAACTTTTCAAGAAAGGTACTTTTCGGTTACTTCAGCGTAAGCATACTTAGATCGCAAAATGAGTGAATAAATAACTTTGCTCTGCAATTGTTTTTGCTGAACTTCAAATTAATCAGTCATCGATTTCATCAGGCAAGTGAAAAGCTGAGACGTAAAGCTTGCCATCATGAAAATCCAAACCATCTTGGCAGTGATAATCGGAAATTCGAGAGTGCCAATATAATAAATAATAATTATCAATCCCCCCAAGGCCAGACATCCAAGGAGACCTGCTGCTGCCTTTAGGAAATCACTGCCTTCAGGATTCTGGAATGTGAATCCAGTTATAATCAGCGAGGAAAAACAAGCGAACAAACAAGTTCTATACAAAGGCCAGTCCCCGGATATAACATTTTCTCGAATAAGCACTGCCCATATCAAAAATTCAATGCTGAAAATAATCAGCGGAACTGCGAGCACACGAAATGAAAGTTTTTCATATAAAGTGGTAATAATTGATGTCATAGCAAACCCCGCTTGCAATATTCAAATTAATTTTCGTGGTTTTTACCTGCTTTTAACAAACGCGTTATTTCATCAGTAAGGCAGAAACTTTTCCCAGATGATGGTTTCCCGATAACCACAACGTGACCAGTACTTGGAGTTCCCTCTACTTTAAAAAATGCAAGTTTTGCATCGATAATTTTATTTTTCATTGCATCGGTAACCTTGTATGACGTGGGGGTAAATTTTGTGCGTTAATGTTCAATGATAATATTAATCGCGAAATACTGTATCTATAGGGTCTGTTGATTAAGACTATCCCTCTTGAAGTAAAATACAATCATCATTCCTATCTGTATGGAATAGGAAGCCAATTCAGCATATGTTACATAATTGCTTGTGATGAAGGAAAAACCTCGCGCGATTACAAGTAGGAGTATTGATGCAATAAACACTAAAACCCAAACGGTAAGCATTCCCAGCACTGAAAGAAAGTACTCATATTCATTTGGGTCGTAAAATACAAATGCTGTTGAGAATATTGCAATAATACATAACGGAAGTGATGTAGCGAGTTCCGACCATTGAAGGTCAATTTTTCCAACCACCAGCAATGTAGAAATGACAGCGTACTGTATAGCCGATAGAACTGTTACCGGAATCGCAGCTCGAATGAACTTAAAAACAGAATGTTGTGTTTTAGCCTGGTTTTTCATGTGTTACCACCTGTCATTTGTTTCGAAACCAATCATAACCAGAGTGATAGATTTCAGAGTGAATAAACCACTACAAAACGCCCCCATTTATTGCTGGACATCATCCGCAGGAGTGGCATAAAACTCACGACCTGACGCGCCGAGTTTTTTCTGAAGCTTCTTTGTTGCTTCAGCCTGACTTCGGGCCTTGAAATAGAACGTCCTGATAAAATCCCCATTGTTGTAGTTAACGTCCTCTGGATTTGCCCATTTCTGCATAGCAACAAACCGGATAGAAGGCTTCGGGATGGTTTTCACCTCGACATACCCCCGGCCCTTGCAGCGAAAACACACACCGCCTTGAACGTGCCGGAACGCTCGGATCTCACCCTTACCACCCAGACAGCGTGGGCATTCAATTTTATGCATAGCAACCTCTCGACTGTTGATTAACGAATTTCGCGCCTGAAAGGGGGCAGGGATGCGAGGATGTCTTTCCCGTAGGCTTTTGTCTTCAGGCGTTTATCCAGGATAGTCACCGCGCCGGTATCGCTCTCTGTGCGGATAAGCCGACCAACGGACTGGGTCAGTTTGAGGCAGGCCTCCGGTATCGAGATTTCCCGGAAAGCATCACGCCCGTTTTTCTCCAGCCACTCCGTCAGGGTCTGGCCCACCGGGTCGGTCGGAACGCTAAAAGGCAGCTTGGCAATGATGACGTTGTTGCAGTACACGCCAGGCAGATCCACCCCTTCACTGAAAGAAGCCATACCAAAGATAATGCTCGGCTCACCACGGTCGATTCTGAGCTTATGGCGCAGCAGTATTTCCCGTTTTGGAAGTGCCCCCTGTATCAGCAGAAGCGGTGAAATGTGTTGAGGCATCGCCTTGCTGACTTCTTCCATCTGCCTGCGGGAGGCGAACAGCACGAGGCAACCCTGAAGCCGAAGCACCAGTTTGGGAAGGAGTTCGATGATCTCCGCCGTATGTTCTTCATGATTGGTCGGAACCGAGCGCATACGGGGGATGAACAACACGCCGTTGTTCTGGTAATCAAACGGGCTGCGGGCCAGCAGGGTAGGTGTATCGACTGGAAGACCGGCCTGCTCCAGGAATGCGTCAAACTTGCTAAGGGAGCGGATTGTTGCCGAGGTCACAATGGTGGCATAAGCCTTCGACCAGAGCTCGGATTTCAGGTGTTCGCCCGCATAGACCGGACTGCAATTAATCACCACTTCGGTGCTGCGTTTAGTACGACGGACGTTAATCCACCGGGCCATAGGCATACCAGAGACGGTTTTATTCCCGCAGTATGAGGCCAGAGCCTGATGCATACCCGCCAGGCGATTTGCCAGCTCGCCGACAGCCATCTTTTGAAGGGCCAGTTCTTCCTCGCTGATATCCCGCCCGGCCTCATCTACAATCGCCGTCATTTTCACAACGATATTCTGCATCTCGTTTACTGTCTTTAACCCAGGCTTAAACAGGGCCGCAATATCTTCAGGAACGAAACCTTCCGGGAAGCGATAGATGTCCGATTCCGTGCCATTTGGCATTTCGTGATCGTTTCGCCAGTTCAGGGAGCGTAAAAGTGTCCCCCGCAGCTCACCGAGCTCATCACCGGCATGGCCCGCAAGCTCCACCAGCTGCTGCACGTGCTTTTCCATAGTCCCGCCGTAGGACTCTGGCATGGTCATTACCATGTCGAAGATTTCGCTCATGAAATGCCTGCTGGCATCGAGAGAGGCGGAGGTCGCAAAGTGGTTAATTGCTTTCTGCGGAACGTGGTGACCTTCGTCGAACACATAAATGGACTCTTCCTGCGGGGGAAGGATAATACCGCCTCCCAGTGACAGGTCAGACAATACGATGTCATGGTTGGCGATAACCACATCCACCGACTCCAGCAGGGCGCGGGCGAGGAAGAACGGACAACGGTGATAATGTGGGCAACGCTTTTTAGGGCACTGACTGCCAATAGCATTGACCCGACCCCATACCGCCTCATTGATCTCATCAGGATAGGAATCACGCTCTCCTGTCCAGTGACCACCAGCAAAGGCCTTGCTGATATCCTCCACATCATCGCGGATGTAGCCATAGGCATTCATCTCGCTTTCCATATGAACGTCACAGCGCATCTGGCAGAAGTAACGGCTACGGCCCTTCGCCATCGCATAGGAGAAGCTCAGGCCCGCTCTCGCCTGTATTTCTGGCAGATCCTTGGAGATGATTTGTTCCTGAAGCGCAACGGTTGCCGTGGAGATGATCAGCGTCTTATGCTTTTCCATCGCCAGGGGGATCAGCGGCAGACAATACCCGAGTGTTTTCCCTGTCCCCGTACCGGCCTCAATAACCCCGACGCGATACTGCTCCTCAGCGGGGGTAGCGTTAACGACTGCGCTGCAAAACGCCATCATGTCTACCTGCCCGGCACGAGGGGACAGACCCTTTGCGTCCAGGAAGAAGTGATAGGCTCGCTCAGTCATTTCAGCGGCAGTCATCCGGGGTTTATTGTCTGGCATATCCGTACCTTGTCCTCTGCTGCTCAGGAGGCACAGCCCGGCAGCGGCTATCGAAGTCAGGTACATCCTCATGCTGGTGGATGTACCGGGTTCATCAGTCTTCCAGTGAATGGCCTTTAAAGCGTCTCACATAGCGTTTAATTTCAGTTTCGGCCTGTTCCAGTACAGCTCGGTTGCAGTGCTCAAGAACACAGTAAGGCCCATGTGCTGGCCCGCCATCGCTGGTTTCGCAGGCATCAAGCTTGAGCCGAACGGAGGCATCGAAGATAAATTGGGTGATTTTCGCAATGGAGATCTGGTCTTTGTCTTCCTGCTCTTTGGTGTCGATGACATCGCCGTTATACACGTCGAAATCGAGCCGCAGGCGGTAAACTGTGTCGATTGCCATAATCGGATCCCTTCAGAGGATGTCGTAGATGACTGGGACGCGGCCACGTTCTACCTGTTGATTCAGGGTGCGGAAACCACCGTGATCAACGATGTAGAATTCACCCGCCACGGCGGAGCGATGGAAGTCGGCGAGCTCTTCAGTGCCAAAGACGAAAACCGGGGTTCCAGAGGGGACGGTCATGCAGGCAGTTTTTCCGCCATAGCCGCGAACCGTAAAGGTGATTACCCCATCCGCGCTGGTGGGCAGGAAATCGGCGAAAATCGAATGAAAGGCTTTATTCGCCTTATCGCTGAATACGTCGGTCAGTGTCTGCATGATGCGCCCCGTGATCTCGTTTTATGTTGTACTGATACCAGTACAACACGGGCCCGGCAGGTGACGAAGGCGATACGTCGGGTATTATCAGAATGAATATGTCGGTCTGAAATGGTTTATCAGTGAGCCATCAGCTCCGGCCCCGGGACGCGAATCAACGGTCGTTATGCTGTAGCACCTCCACGAACTGTCCGCAGCTGTCGCAGCAGTACTCATTGGCGAACCTGCCATCGTCTTTCCAGTTGTTTGCCCCGCAGCGGCAGAGCAGTACACGTACCTGAGAAGGGCGGATGCGAGCTTGACCGAATTTGGTTGTCCACTGAGGCTCGCCATCAAAGCGAAAAGAGTCAATGCGAAACCTGCTTTCGCGTTCGTAGGTGTTGAGGTATTTGAAGTACAGCTCTTCAGAGAGAATGGCATCGGTCATCGTGTATTCCCTGTCTGGCCCCGTGGAGGGTGATTTGCGGCAGAGTGTTGCGTTGCGAAAACTGCCAGGTTGTCGGAGCCATTACACCACGGGTCATACAGGTCACGAAGGGGGTTACTTACCAGCCAGCGCTTTCTCTTCCCTGGTAGCCAGGCGCATTTGCCCGAAACCTTCACGGATCAGCAACGGCTTTTCTTTCTTCCAGCCCTTAACGACGGACTCACCGAAACGACGCGGGGCGTTACCATTCCAGGTGGCTATGACGTGGTTATCATGGACTTCGACAATCACGACCGGGTGGACGACAACTGTTTTAAGTGTGGTGTTGCCCATATTTACCCGGCTAACCGACCAGACACTCATCCCGACTTCCAGCTGGCTTATTTTCATCTTCATTTCCTTCTAAACGAACGTAGTGCGCCACGGCGTAATGTCGTGACGCACATTACCATGCCCGGGGCTTATCAGAACATAAGCCAGGTGGCGTTACCGGCAGTATTTCTGGACTGGTAGGCTTTTGCCTGCGCGTGAAGCAGCTTCCACAGCTGACGAAGTGTAGCAGCATGATTTTCACCACCAGCATTAACCCGCAGTTCGCCGATCTCGCGGGTAACAGTGAAACAATTCCGGCTCTCATCCCAGCCTGAATGTTCACGCGCTTCCACCACCAGATCATTAGACGTATCAGGGCCGGTCTTTGCTGCATTCAGCACGAACTCCGTTTTAACAGTAATACGGCTGGCGTTATCCGGCGCATCCAGAAAGACGGTGAACCCCTCAGTTCGGCGGTCAGTTATACGACGGCTCCCCCAGGAGGTGATCCCCCTCTGGACACGCATCATTGAAAGAGCGTGGGACTCGGTTGCCTGCACTGTGCGATACAGGTCGGTCAGGGAAGAAAGGCTGAAGCTTTCAGGGGCAGTCTGGATAGCGTCGGTCATGGTAGATCCTCGGTTATATGGTGTGTTTTCTGGCTTCAGTAGCTGTCGTTTGCCACGTAATAGGACGTGCCTGGATAGAAGTAGCGGTAATCCGGCTGCATGTCATTGGTGATGACGGATGCTTCTTCCCAGACCCCGCTGGTGGACATAAACTCATCTGTCGTTTCATTCTCCAGCCGCATATAGCGTTCAGGAGCGCATTCCGCCCAGGCGCGTTTCACCGTATCCCAGTTAGCGTACTGGCTGATTTCAATATTCAGGGGCGCATTCTTCTCAGGCTGGTTACGGCGGGAACTCAGCACGAAATTCAGCTTCAGGACGATACGACTGTCGTTGTCAGGAGTATCCATCCAGATCTGGTATTCAGCCGTAGGCCGGGATGACTGGTTTTTGCGGCCCCACGAGGTGACACCGGTTTTAACCTGGACTATCGAGACTTTATGCGCATCAGTCTTGCCAACGCTGGTCATCAATTCAGACAGACTTTTAAACATGGTGCATCCCCAGTGATTATTGGTATGTTCGTTTTGTTTACTTATTAAATCACTGGTTACCCGGGTGACGAAGTCAGAGCCGGGTAAAAAAAGGACAAAATTTGCGGATTAGTGGCTGGTGGTGGTATTGGCCTGCGGGACAGGGCCATCGAACAATTTGTCAAAAAATTCCACGCCACGCTGGTACACATCGCGCAGCTCCATATCTTCACGCTCGGTCAGGCCCATCTTATTGAGCACGGCAAGGCCGGTACGAAGGCGAGGAATCAATACGGTTTCCAGATAGATCCTGCGGCCCGCAATAATTTCCGGGGATGCTTCATTGATGTAAAAATCAACGGTTTTCGTGATGCTGAAGTGCTTTACTTCGCTCATCGTCTGGTACTCCTCAGAATGATGTCATGATACTCGGTTTGATTCAGGGGAGGGGAGCAACCCGGGCAAACAAGCCCGGGCGCAGGCAGCAGTTATTCGAGACCCAGTGCAACGTGATCGCCATCATCAGAAAGGCGAATGAATAGCATCTGCGTACCGCCGCTCAAGCCGAACTGGAGATCCCAGCCTGGGACAGAAGATGTCTCGCATTCACGCACATCGATGACCTGGTCACGGTAGAGCAAGAAGCGTGTATCAGACTTGTCATCTTCAGCGACGTGGGCCATCTGATCAGCAAATTTGTCTTCGAGGTCGAACCAGCTTTCCAGCCAGACCTTATCAGAGACCAGGCTGATACCGCAGGCGGATTCCGCCGTGCCGGTCACAGCCTCAGCGACTGGTTCTACAGAAGTCATATTAAATACCGCATCAACTACCAGTGCCTGCTCTGAGGTCGCCGGGTAGATACCTTGCAGATAAACGCTATTGCCGTTCACTTCGAAGCCGTCTTCAAGACTGATGTCGTCATGATCAACGTCATAAACATCCGCGAGGTTGCGAAGACAGATCAGGTTGGCTTCATCTTCGTTCTCCGCTTCAATGCGCATCAGTGGCAGTTCGCCACCACTGGAGTCGGATTCATAGTAGTGAACGTAGAATACATTTTTCTCTTTGCTGGTGGTCATGGCGTTGCCCCGTGTTGTTCGTTTTGTTTACTTATAGTCTCACGGGGTATTCAGGTGACGAAGGAAATCGGGCATAAAAAAGCGGGGATTTAACCCCGCCAGTTTTGATATTTATAATTATGCCAACATGTAGTTCCAGCGCAGTTATTACTTAGGCCTTGGGCCTTTTCGTGTATTACTTTTTTCTGGCTCTTCCACCGACTCTTCTGCTGGTTTTTCCACCGACTCTTGTGTTGGCGTTGTAGTGGCTGCGGCTGCTGCTGCGGCAGTAGCGGTTGAATCGTCATAATCAGTGGTAGCAGTAACATCACCCGATTCAGTCATATGGAGAGTGACAGTGACAGGTTTGCCATCAACAGCAAAATTGAGACTAACTGAACCTTTCATCTTCAGTAAGAGTGCGGCCCGGGTATATCCATCGGAAAGTTTTAAACCAACAGAAGCTAAAGCATCAGCAATTTTGTTATGAATATCGTTGCTCATTTTCATTCCTTAATGTGTGTGTATTAGCGGAATATCAAATCATAAGACTTCAACTGAAAAAGGGTCAGAAGTGAAAAGTTATTTTCTATACGTATGATGGCACAGGAAGGTGGGGTGACGAAGAAGAATAAGCAAAAAAAAAGCGGGGTATTATCCCCGCAAAACTACACACAGCAATTCAATAAAACAACTTCCAGGGGGGCGATGCACACATCACAACTTCGGTCTGTCAGACGGGAACCGGCCTTGGGCGCTTGTATCCCATTTGACGAAAATTTGGTTTTAAAACCGGTAAATCGTTACTCTTTCTTCCTGCTACCCCGGTCTATCACCGGGGTAGCGGAGTCCGCCATTCTCGGCAGCGCCAGCTGATCAGATTACATAGACTCAGATTTAAAGTTACGCGTTCGCATATAACCTCCTTAGTGTGGGCCGGTTCACTGGATTGTGAATTGTCAGTAACGCTAAATTTGTAGACTTCAGGTCTACAGCCTGGCTTATATAGGCAGGCGCGGCAGTTTTTTAAGAGTTTGAACGTAACGAGAGCATTTACATAAATCCTCCTTTCTGTAGCTGACCAGATTTAACGTCTTTGTCTATTCAGTGAACCATACCCTATTCATGTGACGAAGGTTTCTGAGTGTAAAAATACGTAATAAGCAACGCTATTATCGCTAATTCTAAAAATAGGGCGAATTAAAATACCGGCAAAACGCGGACGTTTATACCGGTATTATTTCTGAGCTGCTGGTGCAATATCGCGAGGTAAGCTGTAGTCAGCGCGGCAGGTACTTAACGGCTAGGCTTGCTGGTGGTTAAGGCCTCATCCTGCGCCAGCAACGTGATCACATCCCCGGCAATCTCCGGGCGGATACCAGGCGATTTATGCGCGGCATGGGCCGCGACAGCCAGCGGTCTCCAGTTGAGTGATGCTGCAATACGTCTGATCTCTTCAATAACCCGGAATGTATCGCTCTCCAGCGCCAGACCCGCACGGGCGGTATCGAAAGATACGCGCTGCGCCGAAGTGAGCGGCGAGTGCTTCTTCAGTTCTGCGGTGATGATACGCTGCGCTTCAGCACCGATTGACGCGCCACCTTCGACGACCCCGGTTAAACCGACGAGCTTACCTCCATCACTGCGGCTATTATCGTCTTTAACCCTGGGTGGCGGGGCCAGGGCGGTCAGATCCACGTCCTGCTGTAAGAGCTCCAGCAGGTCAGCCAGCATATCGGGTTTAATCACACCTTTTAAACCCGCTGCGCGTTTCGCTAGGCTGACAGGAGAACGGCCCAGGCGGGCGGACATCGCAATAAGGCAATTAGCCAGAACAAAGAGGTCATCAACCCCAATCAGTGGCGCACACTCTTGCCTGAACGTCTGATCATCCCGGAATGCAGGAGCTGGTGGGGCCGGTTTAGGCGTTTTGGCCTTTGCCTGCGGCTTGTCATAACCACGTAGGGCTTTTTCTGCACTGTCTGAAACCTTACGGATGCTTTGCGCCAGATCATCACCACCTGCCAGGCCTGCGGTCAACTGAAGCATATAATCGAGCCTGCCGAGCATGTCAGGGGAAGCAAGCCCGGTCGCTATCTTCTGGCTGATGTCGTTAAGGTTGCTGAGTATACCACCGGCGATTTTAGACGGAGGAGTAACAACCGCCTGGACATTATGGCTGGTATGAATTTCCCGCGACACCAGGGTGAGGACTTTGCGCCAGTCAGGTTGTACACCAGCATCAAGCGTCTCAAGGTGGCTTATTGCATTTCTCAGGCTATCCCATCTGGATAGCTGTAGAGGGTCACCGTTCTGCTTTCCTGATTTCAGCCACTGAACGAGGTAGACGAAGTCAGATGTAGCTGAGGCCACCAGCCCGGCAATAACGCGCTCTCTTGCTTGAGGCGTTGTAGGGTTAGATCTTCGCACCGGCAGACGGTCATTTTTATGTGCCGTTGGTCTTTTCATTTCGAATATCTCAACTTGGTTCCATCAACGATAACTCCGCGCCCGGGAGCCAGACAGCATGAAACAATGTATTTACCATGTTTGATAAAAGCGCAACCGGCAGCGCCGTCAAAAAAATGCTATATGACAGCGCTGGTTAGAGCAGAAAGATTCAGGGAGGTTTTACATCTACTCTCGATCATCTGTGAGGAAGAGATGCAGTTGAGTCACAAAGGCATCGAGATAAGGGGTATTTCTGGCATTGTCTGCAAAGTTCATTTTGGCATTGGTGTCGTCGTATACATGCATCCAGCCGCTGTTTCTGGCAATACGACGTACATCAGTATTTGCCGGGTAGAGTTTCCCAATAGCTTCACGCAGACCTTCAATTTCTGAGATCAACTGCCGGGCATTCGCAGCAGGCTCAGGAGCCGATGGGACGAGAACCCGGAATTCAGCGGTTTCCGGCTGCATCTTAATCACTTCAATGACTTTGTCCCGGGCAACGGAATTCCATTCAGTAGTCATGCCGTTGTACTGGTTTCGGATGCGGAACTGGTAAACCGGCTGCTGTTCGTTAACAAGCAACCAGGCATCGGCAAGTGCAAGATAGAACGAGACAGGCCGGTTTATCATCTGGTGTTCCTGAAGGGCTTTTTTATAGCTATGGACATCTTCAGGAAGGACATCAGTGATACTGGAGGTGAATTTTAGCGGATCCAGTGGACAGACCGGGCCGATAACCCTAAGCACAGCAACAGGATTATTACCATCATCAGTAAACCAGAAGTCATTTTCTGGGCCGATATTGAGCCTTACATCTGCGGTCTGATTCTCTGCGAGAACGGCCTGCACCCGACGACCGTTCTGCCACCAGCGTGGTGTACCTTGCATACATACCTCGTACAGGAAATTAGCCCGAAGCCCACCTGCTGGTGGGCGGTCGGAACACAAGTCTACTGAAGGTACTGCTCTGCCTGAGCAATACGAGAAAGAGTACCGGCATTCGGTTCAATCATCTGGATACGTCGGCTGTCCTCCGGTAAACCGGCAATAAGGTGCTTGTCGGTATATGGGGCATCGTCATCCCCGAGCATACGGCGGATAGCAGATAAATCGCCGGATGGAACCGGGTATACCGACTCAATAAAGAGCTGGTCACCGTGAGGATTCTCCCACTCATATGGGGTTTGGGCGGAAGCAGCAAAACCCGAATCATTCAGACGTGCGAAATCTTCAAGCGCCTGGAGGCGGGCCGCAGATTCATCGGTAGCGTAGATTAGGATCATTCGCGCCGTCTCAGGCGATGAGCAGAACAGCAAAATGAGAAATGGCAGCATGTTATAGACTCCTTCAGTTTGCGACTTGTTGAGCTGGCGGTGTGGCTACGCTAGTGAGTTGCTTAAGGCGAATGTTCAGCTCATGAATTACATCATCGCGTTTGCGCCAGCTGGTGGATGGTAGAGCCAGGAGCGCTTCAGCTTCGGACACGGAGAGACCGGCCAGGTGAGCTTTCGATGAAATCTCTGCGTTATATAATTGCTTCAGCACAATCAATGAGTGCTGGGAGGATGCAGCCATCATCATGAAATGGCGAAGCACCGCACAATAGATTTGAGTAGACATATTAAGCCGCCTCGTTCAATGCGTGAGGTAATGATTAATGGCATGTTCAACATAGCCAACAGATTTACCCACCAGGTGTGCAAGCTGCTGCACATGATGATGGTGAACTTCACGGCACGGGCCAAATGAAGTGGTGTAGCGATACCAGAGGCTGCGGCCTACAGAAAAAAGTTCTTTCTCTGTCTGCGGGCGAACTGGATAACAAACAGGACGTGCAGATGTAGTGCGACGAACGTTATTTCGTACTTGATGAATTGCAGTATTCATAAATCACCCCGCGTATGTTTTTCGTTTTGTTTACTAACTTCAGTTAAACACACGCTGGGTGGCTGACGAATAGAAAATCCATAAATAAATGAGCTAAAGATTTAAGCTCTTTATGAAAGAATTATTCTGGGGTTGGAAACCAGATAATGTCCGAAATAGGCTTATTGCCCGTCAGTAAAGCGAGGCTGGAATGCAGTTCTTTAACGACCTGCTTATTATCCTGCGTTTGCTCAAGTGCGGTTATAGCCTTTAGCAGGGTATTTGCCACAGATGCTTTAGCATATGCCTGCGGTGAGCCGATTAGCACCTGACGCATTAGCTCCGCATTGTTAGAAGCCAAATAGCCTTGCTCCTCGGAAATTCTTTCTGCATCGGGTGCTGAAATAACCAATGCGGCAAGTTCGTGATCGTTTGCATAGTTGATAACATCAGATAGCATTTCGAGAGCTGTGGTATCTGTCATGATAAAGCCGTCAGCTACCCACTGAGGAGCAACATCGAAGCGAACTACCCAGGAATAAGGTTTAACGTTTGACATACAGAGACCTCATTAAAGAGAGATATAAGCGTCGGGATTTTCTTCAACAGAAAGAAACTCAATATCTTCGAGATGCATTCCTGCATTACGAATGCCTACCTCGGATAACCACGACAGTATTGTTTCATGATCCGGTTCACCAGAAAAATCAACAAAGGCTGGAAGAGCCCAGTCGGGTGTATAGCCAGCGCTATACATTACAGTGGCAGTAAAGCGCCCAATGTGGGGAATTTTGAAAAGGATGGATGCCTGCTCAGGGGTATTAATTACCATGCCGTGATGATAGACGACATCCCAGTTTACCCCATGCTCCCCTGTATTTCCTCGATAGAGATGGTGGCGGTCAACGGCCCAAAGG
This sequence comes from Citrobacter sp. S39, assembly GCF_009495675.1. Lineage (NCBI taxonomy): Bacteria > Pseudomonadati > Pseudomonadota > Gammaproteobacteria > Enterobacterales > Enterobacteriaceae > Citrobacter > Citrobacter sp. S39. The sequence goes on along the minus strand of NZ_CP045556.1, from coordinate 200,234 downwards.
ACACCTTCGCTATCCAACCAGCAGAAATAATTATTATCTGGGGATAACGTGATCCCAAGGTTCATTAACTCCGCCACCAGCAAGCAAGGGTTAATATCAGTTACAGTTTTAATAATCGTCAGCCCCATCTCGGTTCCGGTAGTAACTGTCAGTACCTTGGAGGCACTGATCCAGAATTGATAACCTGCTTCTTTAGCCTTCGCGATTAAATTAAACATTGTTGCTTCCCATTGAATGGCAGTTAGGTCAATAACAACATGAGGCTGGTGGGTGACAAACAGGGAATCTGACGATATTTCAAGAAAGAATTTAGCGATGAGAAATGCAGGGGGAACAATATGGTCTGTACTTGCCAGCGCTTCGCTCGGCCAACCCCTCGACAGCCCGAAAACAAGTTTCGGTCTGCCTCACGGTTATCTACTGACAAAGGCGGGGATTATTCGGGGTACTGTATGAACTACACAATTTCAATCGGAACAAAAGAAAGCAGCAACCCCTAAACAAATGATTGAGAGTAACCAGAAAAAGGCGAGTACTACTACAGCGCTTAAAGATAGTGGAACGGTTTTTGATAGCATAACGCCCATACCTACACCAAATGAACATAGTGCGATAGATCCTAATTTCAATTTGCTCTTATACGAAATTAACATTGGCTTCTCCTCAAAATAGGTGTGGTGCTTGCCAGCGCTTCGCTCGGCCAACCCCGAGACAACCCGAAAGCAAGTTTCGGTCTGTCCCGGGGTTCCGGGTAACGGCCAGACTTACCGCAGATCTTCTTTAGCGTTAATCATATGACATATGAATAAGAATTAATCACGATACAACTGGATAAAACTCTCCACACGGGTTCCATCACAATAGCTCGGCCAGGCGTTCATCACAGGTAGTTCTTCTGTTGTGAATCTTCCCAGTGCGAGAGCTACAGAATACCAGACCGGGAAAATCGTATTGGCTGATGTCATATTCCCATTGTTGATTAACTCATAGAGTCCGCGTCCATTAGCCCATGCACTTTCTGGTGTATCACCGGCAAGGTAGTTATCCACCCAGATGGATGGTGACAGAGCCTGACCTTTCGCCAGTCTCGCTAACAACTCGTACCACTTCAGATATTCCGTGGTTCGCAGTGAGAGAATCGGGATTCCGCCACGTCTTAACAGTGCTGCCGCAGAACGTGAGTCTACCGGTGCGGCAATTCTATCCAGGTGGTTACGGGCTTGCTTTATCCGTGCTGATATTCCCGCAGGGCTCACTCGGGAGATGTATTTCTCCACCGTCTCAGTAGCTTCAGCGATATCCGGGGCCAACGAACCATCAACATGGAGGGGACATAAAACAAGGCCGGTATCATCGTGAGTCACCCAGGCAGAATTGTCAGTCGGGTTCCTGACGATAGACAACGACTCACTTTGACCCAAGATCGTTAACCTGAATGACTTAAGCCTTTCGGCTATCCAGCTGCCTCCATCACCAAAAACCTCAATGCGCTCGTGACTCATACCGCATCACCTCTACAAGTGCTTTACATTCAGACCTAATCATAACGGCTTCCCCGTTCGGAACAAAATCAGGGCATAGCCAAACCATACTCAGGAAATTTACAGATATGTCGATCTACAAAACGCGCTCAAAACGCTCAGGCGCGTTTTAATCAATCCGATCGTGAAAATACCAGGGGGATAAGCTCAGAATCGTTCTGAGGCGATTCTGGCGTGGTTTTATCCCAATAACGGATCCTTTTGCGAATACAGATCGGTTTACAAGGGAATTTGGCTGGTATGAGACGGAGATGATCCACTTTGATAATCTGAGCGATAATTTGTTAATGGTTTCGTTTTGTTTACGCGTGTATCGGGAGGGAAGTTATTCCGAACGAGGGTATCGACTTCATATTGTCCGTTTCGATAGCCGATCACAATTTCTAAGCGGTACTCGCCGCGACAAAAACCCCCGGAGGAAAACCATGTTGGTTATTCACTTTTGGTTTTCCCCGGCGATTAAAACCAGGGCAACCTCCGGTTGCCCATAAAAACCCCCGGAGGAAATTCATCTTTCCTCCGACATCGTGCGGTTTGATTATTACCATGCTCAACCTCCCGATGTAAAAATAGAGAAAACCGACGCTATCGCTTCCGCTTTGTTTACCTTCCATATTCGCGCCCGCGAAATAGTCCGCTGCATTCCCACCCGATCATACCCGGGCGAAAACACTCGCGATCATATTGCGATCATCCTGATTCATTTCCGCCGCGATAAGTCCGCTATCGCCTGAAGGCTCACTAACAGATCGCCTGAAGGCTCACTAACAAAAATACCAGGTCATCGCCTGGTATTCATGTATATCCGTTATGTTTACTCCAGAGCGGTTTGTATTTCTAAAGCTGTTTTCTTAGGTGAGTTATTCGAAGTGAAAGTGCCTGCCGAATTGCACGGTTTTTTCGTAACTCATCACGCAACCAAATAAGCTGACCTTCATACAGTTCGATAAGCGCAAGTTCTCGCTGGCTTGCATCCTTAAATTTCGCTGGTGGATATGATTCGCCTTTGTTGAGAGGTAGGTATTTGGGAACGACACGATCAATGCCTCCACCAGCTTTGCGCAAAGGTGTCAATCTGGCCCAGCGGATCCTGATAGTTGTTCCTTGCCTGGTTACGTTAAAGCTGTACCGTGCCTTCTCGTCATCAGCAATAGCTTTGTCCCAGTATTCCTCCCGAAGACTATTGGCCTCGTTAAACAGAAGTTCTGCGGCTGAATCAACCGCATCACGAGCCTTTTCCAGATCATTGATGTACCCGACGAGTTGCATAAAACCACCTCGATGTTTTTTGATTAGGACTTAACCCCAAAAAAGAGAATCTCTATTATTACGCCAGAACTCTATGTTTCTGGAGAAAGAGAAAACTCCTTTTCAGGTTCGATTTTTAGTTTTCAGTTCCAAAACAGGAAAGATTGATTCTCCAGTTAAGTATCTTTCTGGGTGTTCTCATTTTTTGCATGTTTCTGGAGAATACAATGGCAATCTGGTGATTGAGCTATTAATATCTATCTGTACGGGTACTTTTATCAAGCCATTTTATTTTAATCAAGCAGTTTGCCAATCTCTATATGATATGGCAGAAAACTACGTTTCTGGGCATTTCTGATTTTTAATAGGTTTCTGGGGAATATAATGGAAACTTACTTCCCCTAATGTAGAGGCGATTAACGGGATGACGCCCACCGCTGCACAAACCTCTTAGTAAACGATTATGTAGAGTCGCTATATGATATGGCAGAAACTTATGTTTCTGGCTTTTCCACTTTTTGTTACCTTTCTGGAGAATACAATGGCAAACGCAGCTGAAACTTCCATCACCTCCCTCCGTCTTCAGGATCAATCCTAAATCACAGTAACTTCATAGTGATTTATGTCACATTTTGTAGGTATATATACTAGTTTGAGAGAGTTTTTTTGGGGGGGAAGTGAAGGGGAGATATGCATATTTAAGTGAAATTATAACTTGTGCTTAAGTAAAATTTTCACGAAGTGTACCCTTGAGTAATCGCCACAACATACCTTAATTCACCTCACCGAAGCATGTGTTTTTAGTATATATACTCCGCGAAATCCCCAGGCGGAAAGCCAATCTAAATGTGTTGCCCTCATACATTACCACCTAATTTCCTCAGTCTGATTTAGGTTAGGGGTTAAGGTTTTTAGGGCCGGATTTAGCCATATATGACGTCCAGTTTCATGCAGCATTTATGTACATATCTGACATTTTAAACGTCCGTATCTAGCCATTATTAATGTCAAAAATGGGGACGTTTTGCCGATAAAAAAAATGGTAATCGATGATCGTTTGAATACCATGTTACAACTTGTTAACGGTTAATTCCCGACGTTGACAGAGGGAGGCCACCTTTCTTTACGTTAGTGCGAACCCCTTTTTGGCGCTCAAATGTTATCGGAGTGGCAGTAATTCATTTTTAACTTGCAGGGTTAACGAATGAGCAATGACAAATTGGTTGTCTGCGGAATTGATATTGGATACAGCAATGTAAAAATTGCTGTAGGGGATTCAGCGGATGACAAACCCACAGTCAGTATTTATCCGGCCTACGCTACGAATGAGCCAGTAGATGATGTGCGGCTGGTAAAGCGTAGCTGCGAACATGAAGTGTTGGTGTACCCAGGAGGTAAAGAATGGCGGGCTTTTACCGAACGCCCCGATGCGCGTGAGCTGCATGACCGTTACCACATGACAGAAATGTACCTGGCACTATATCTGGCCTCACTGGATAAAATCACTGCTAAAGCAGGCAATGAAATCGACCTGGTAGTAACTGGTTTACCTGTCCGTCTTGCTAATGAAAGTGAACGCGCGAAACTGACTGCGAGGCTCACCGGTACGTTTACTATTGCGCCAGGAAAAACAGTGACTGTTAAAAAATGCCTCGTTCTTCAGCAGGGCGTTGGTGTCATCAATGACATCGTTAACAGACCGGGCCTTATCAGTCAGGAAGAATTAGAGAAGTCGACCATTCTCGTGGTTGACCCTGGCTTCTTCTCGATGGACTACATCGCCTTTAAGAGCGGAAGCAGGGTATCAGGCTCTTCAGGTTCATCATTAAAAGCAACCAGTGCAATTATCGAAAGCATTGTGAACCGCCTTAATGCCGATAACCCGGAAGAGCGAATTGATGATCTACCAGAAATTATTGAAATCGCTCTCCGTAACAATGAGCAGTCTTTCTTTAATGGGTTCCGCCACATTTCCCTACGTCCTCTGCTTGAAGAAGCTATTCCCTCCATCGCCAGTGATGTAGTCAAAGAGTTGCGAAAATCGACAAGGGTTCTCGGGCCAGTCCATATCATTGCAGCTGCCGGTGGTGGGACAAGGTTCTACGAACAGACCATACGAGAAGAATTCCCCCGAGCCAGGATCGTATCGAGCCCGTTGCCTGTTGCCAGTAATGCCATTGGTTTCTGGAACTATGGCGTTGACTTGATGCTTTACGGCGATGATTGAGCAAAGGGGGTTTCATGCAAGTTCGAGTGACGATTAATCCAATACTGTTTCCAGAGCTGATTAATTATCTGGAATCAAAACAGTCTGGCCAGCGCAGCAGTTCACTATTGGCGCTGGCAAACCGAGCATTGCTAGCAGGTGACAGTTTTATACCCGGTATCGTCCGTGAGACTTCAAAAAAACGTAAATCAGAACAGAAGAAATCAGTCCGTGGGCCGAATACAGAAAATGAGACTGGTCTGATGACTAGTCAGAGAGACGGCCACTTACCCAAAGTAAATGAGGACACTGAACCAAAATTTCGTCACGTGGTTAGCAACGATATAGTCAATACAGGCCCGCCATTTTGTGTGGGCAGTGATATTCAAGAGTTCGAAGTTAAAGATGACCAGTTATCGACGGCGAACCTTACCAGTAAGCCTGAGATTGCTGGAAAAATACCGGATCCCAATCCTGGAGATAAATCGGGCGTTGGGGAGACAGGCGACAATCAAGATAGCGGCGTTAATGAAAAGGTTACACCAAGGCGTGTTCGCATAAGTTGATGCCGTTGTAGGGTTTGTGGGGAGGGGAAATGCAGATAGCAACGAAGAGTTTGGTGCTCGCTTTACTATGTGCTGCTTACTGCACGAGTACGAACGCCAGGCTTGTAGATCTTCGTGGCACTTCTTGGGAAAAGCATTCCCAGAAAGAGTGTGGCCTCGATCCGTACCTTCTCTACGCGGTGGCACTCACCGAGAGTAAAAATAATGCAGGAACCAAGGGGTATGTTGTTCCCAGCCCCTGGGCATTGAACAACTATGTTTATGGGTCGTATTACCCGACAAGTTATGAAGATGCAAAGAGAGCGCTAGCCCGCTATCTCTCAGCCACTCCGGTAACAGATATTGGAATCGTTCAAATTAATTTTCGTTGGAACGGACAGTATGTTAACCATCCTGAAGAACTCCTGGATGTCGATACAAACATCCGAATCGGGGCAAAGACTTTGTGTGCAGCCATCAAAGCTAACCCTGGCGATATAGAACTGGCGATAGGTGGATACAACACTCAAAACCCTAAGTTGGAAGGCAAGGCTCGTGAATATGGTCAGCGCGTATTACGCGTATGGAAGAGGCTTATCGAAAATGATTAATCAAAATTTGTATTTTCTACAGACTGCCATCTCAATTATTACCCGTGCGCAATCGTTGTATAAAAGCCCTTTTGAGTTAGCAGAAGGAGACCGGGAATTTTTGATAGAGAAATCTAATCAGGCCAAGCTCGCTTTATCGATGGAGAAGTATGACTTGCCCATCTTTAATATCTGTCATGATCCCGAGCGCAAGATATCTACTGAGGTAGAAAAATTCGTTCGTCATGACTCATACATCCTACGGCTTGCCCTGCTGGTATTCAGTGTTCGTGTTTTCATTAATACGGGGACTGTTGCCCAAACGTTCTACTGGTTTGATAATGAAAAAACCGTACAGCTTGTCGAACGTATGGATGATGCACAAACAATCGATGCAATCATAACCGGCAAAATATATTTTAAACCTATTCGTCCATTTGCCGATTTAGTAGATTGTGACTTCAGTACAGTTATTGGAGCCCCCAACCCAACCTTAGAATTAACAGGTTACTTACAGTCGCGCTATTCTCATTGGAGTAATTGATTATGAAGGCTGCTCTTGTCCGGGATGAAGATAAATTTGCTTTAACACAGAAAATGGTAAAATTAGGATTTCGTAGAAAGATCATTGTGCATTCGCTTAATGCAAGTGACCGTGTTATTGATTTTTTGCGAAAAGAGTTCCATCTGAGTGATGTATCAATCGGACGACTTAAACATTCAGAGACGCTGCTCAATACGACACATAAAAAGGTTGAGGCAACCAATTTTATGAGCATCTATCTGCGTCGTTCGAAAGACCCAAACAACAGTGACAACATCGTTGATGTGGTGAGTGCGTTCGAAATCTACCGGGAACTAAACCTTAAATTCCGCCCGGAAGAAGCCTCGAAAATGATGATTGATGCCAACGAGGCCTGGACTCTTGCTCGTGATTTTCGAGCTGAAGAAATACGTATGGTAAGGTGTTACCGTTGCGATCTTTCATTTATTTCACCGCAGAGTTGTGACCGTCCACGGAAAAAACATATTTGTCCGTTCTGCTCTGATACAGAAGCTGAAAATGAAAGCTCGTAAGTGACTAAGTTAAATTTCATAAAAAAGCCCGTTTTAACGGGCTTTTTTATTGCCTGGATACTTCGTCACGTGAATGAGTCGGGTTAGTATTGAATAACAAACCTACTGGTGTCCCAAGGAAAATAAAATGAAGAAAATCTCTGGTCTTGCTTTGGTATCGCTGATGTTAGTTGGTTGCGCGGCTTCTCAACCACCAGCTATGCCGGTTGACAGCAATCCATCTGATGCTTTGAAATTTGCCCGAGCGATGGATTTACGTCAGATCACCGATGCTGGCGATCAATACCTTATCTATAACGGTTTCGCGTCCAATGGGCAGCTTGTCCCTCTCAAAACCCCGGTTAAGGCTGGTGAAAAAGGTGTAACCAACCTGGGAGGTAATGGAGTGGCCGATGTGGCTGCGGGCTTCGCGACACACACATCTTTCATCCCTGTGCTGTCTGTTTTAACGGCCCAACAGCCTACTGCTATTGTTGATGGCGTGGTGCGTGTCGCGTCATGGAACGGTAAATCTCAGGAAGATAATGAGCGTGAGGTCAATGCGATTTTCTGGAAAACACTAACCCGGATGGATGGATACAAAGTTGGTGGGATGTGTGAGGGGAAAGGCGGTGCTGTTGAAAATGCAGTTCGTCGGAAAGCGACGAACGGTGATTGGGTATCGTATGCTGATATAGCTCCAACGTTGCCGAAACCACCTATCAGCACCAGCGGTCAGGTGACATTCATTATCGGTAATGACTGCTTCAACCTCTATGCAACACGAGCCTCTAACGTAGGTCTGGTTAAAGAAATGAGTAAAGAACTGGGTGCTCAGCGGGCTCTGTTCTTACCAGGCTCTCCTGAACATGAACCAATGGTATTCAGTGACGGTAAGCAATACCTGTTCAGAAAGTAAAAAAAAAGCCCCGACATAAAGTCGGGGCTTCTTATCCTGCAAAGCTATTGAGTTTTCAAAACAGCCTCTGTGCTAGATTTCGCCGCATCAACATCGATACTGTCAACACCGCTCTGGAATCGCTCCAGGGAGTTCTGGCGAGATCCATCTATATTCAATACGTTTCCTTTACCGGTTATCTTATCCAGATTTATTTCCGACGCTTTAGGTAAAAGTTTCGCCTCGTAAAGTGAACCAATCCACTCTGACAAATCGAGTTTGTTAAAATCAATCCGTCCAAATTCTTCTAACGTCAGTGGTCGACAATCCGGGTTCTTTTTATCCCCCCAGCCGATACCTAACATTGGTCTCCCTTGTTCCTGAATGATGCGACCAATCTGAGAATCAAACGTGCAATAACTTGACCGTTTCTCGATACAGACACCCAGAAACTTTGTTTCACACCAGCTGGATATATGCACGGCCAATTTTGTTTCTTTCTTAACGGCAAGCTTAAATTCATCAGGAGTACAAGCCCAGATGATGTTGACCAGTATATTAGCAATCTGGTACGCCATGTAAGCATATCCAACCACGGATATTGCCGAAACAATAGTTGACGACAATTGAACAGATGTAGCCAGGCCAGACGATGTTACGGCTGCGCCACCGCCAGAGGCCGCACTTTCAAATATCAGATTCGTCGCAGCAGGGCCGAAGGTATCAAGAGTCCATTGAGCAACTTGTTTCGTCAGCGCTCCTATAGCCTGATTCATCAAACCGGACAAACCTGCTTCTGTAGCTTGCTGAGCCGCTTCAGTACCTGCCGACCCAACCAGACTGTTGAAAGCGGAAATAGCTGGTCGAGTTATTGTATCGATGGCATTAGTCATAAGTTCGGAACCCATGTCAAAAATACCTTTTCCCTGTTCGAACATACCGGCTTTTACAGAGACAGCATCAGCAATTTTTAGAGTGTAGTAGGACAACTGCAAATACTGAATCCAGCTGACATCTACGGGCTGATCACAACAATCCACCCATCCCCCCATCGCCGATTTACATTGTGCAGACTCACCTTTAAAAAGAGTGCAGGAACGGTTGGTTTCGTCAGTATCATCGCCACACTTCATTTCATTCAATGCGTAAGTTGCGGCCTGAAGAGTTGCAACTGCTTTGTTGAAATCGCCGCTTGGTTCAGCAGAAGGCTGTAGGCAAGACCCATTAAGGCATTGCACAGCGCCAGGACAAGTATAGGTATCGGTGGAGGAGGTATTGGGTACAACGACATCCGTTCCGCAATCCCATACCTCGGTTGCCTGCCAGCACCCATTTTTGTCACCCTCCGCACCTGTTATGCAAGTGGACTTAATGAATTTACATGCAGTGTTTGCATCGTACTGCTTGCAAGTATTGTTAACGCCACCGTCGGTTCCGCAGTTGGAAACTACCGTTGCAGACTTACAGAAAGGTGAGAGACCTCCGATCGGCGGCTTAGCAAGCTGGTTTTCGCAGATACGTGCGCCATTTATGGTTGCGCACCCATTTGCATCAGGAATGACTGTCTCGCGGCAGGTTACCGTGTAATTCTGGCAATACCCGGCGTTGATGGCCTTCAGCAACGTATCGAATTGTTCAGGTTTATCAACAGTCCAGGCGTTATCCGAGATAATTTTGTTTGGGTCAAAGTAAATATAAATGAGAGCATAACCTTCGCCGCTGCCAGTCACTGACACACGGTTTTTGAAATTAAGAACGCCATTTTGGGGGGTATTTCGGATTTGTGCTGTTACATCTACATTAATCGACTGATCCCAGCTTGTTTTTAATTCACAGGCTCCTGATGTCTCTGGCGGGAAGACGTTTAAACCTTTTGGCCCTGCCCAAACCAAACTACCCCTATCTGTACCACCGACATAAATCTGCATGTAATCATCCCATTTAGCCCTGATGATCTTGGCGCTGGTAACTGCCTGGGGATTGTAGACAGTGACGGCCATTGCCTGTTCAAATATTGTGCAGTTGCCGTCCCAGTAGTTATCACCGACAGTCCCGAGCCAGAGTTCGATGCAGTTAGTGCCGCAAGAACCGATGTTCGCCGCGCCACTATAATGCGAGAGCATACCGGCAACGTAAGGATGGTAGAGGGTGAATGTGCCGCTGACACTTGTGGTACGGGTACATTCGCGATAATCAGGGATATGGTTGACGGTGTCCTTATTCGTCATGGTCTTGGTCATAGAACAATCACCAAGATCTTGCATGTACTTATCCTGATTCTCCAGGAAGTCTTTATGGCCATCAAAGATGGAATCATCAGGTTTAATGTTTGCTGTAGTTTTCGTTGAGCCCACCAGCGTTCGGTAAGCTTCGCCGCGCAGTGAATTTTCGGTTTTCAGATTGGCGTTGGTTGTATTGCCCAGTTTTAGCGTGTTGCTGTCATCTCCGTAGGTTCCTTTCAGGCTATCCAGTGAAGTTGATGAACCTTGATTTGGATAAGCAGAGTTCAAATCAACGGCCTGGCCTTTTCCATACTGAACCGTACCATTTGACGTAGCTGAAACTTGCGGCAGTGTTTTATAGAAATTAGTGGCAGATGTAACGTTTTCCTGGGTCGTTGCTGAAAAGGCATACGGCACGTAGGATACAACACCAAGGTGACATAACATCGTTATTGTGCAGAGTGGTCTGTAAAACCATTTTTTGCGGAAAAGGTTTTTCATTCTATGATCACCTTTGTCGTGGTTACTGATTATGAAATCAGAGATCTCGGTAACTAAATTTCGTCAGCCAGCATTTCTATGCGAAGCTACTAAAATGAAGGATTAAGCAGGCAGCGTATTAAACAGACTGGTTTCAGACAATAAAGAAGGACGGCAAAACGAGGGTGTTTTCAGCGTCTTGAATATTACCGACTGGAGGTACTTATGGACATGTTTGGTATTACTGGCCTTATCCCATTATCGGGGCCAAGCGATTCAGATTATGGTGGTGGAAATGGTAAGAGGGGACGTGGAAAAAATGGCAGAACGTTCAAGAGCAAATGTGAGCGTATGTGGGAGTTTTATATTCTGCTCTATTCTTTACTGAGCCTTCCTGTCGTATACATGTTCGTGACCACATAAGAGCCCTGCAAGATTGCAGGGCTTTATTGCGAATCACTTACTCGATGAAATTATCATGTCGTCATTTCCACCACTATGACCTCCATTGTTCTCTTTATTACGTGGATGCACAGGTACATACTCCTGATGCGACTGGGTTGCACGTGCAGGTGGCGGATCACTGAACATTGTACCTCCGTTATTTGAATCACTATGACCACCAGCGCCTTGGGTATTAATGTTTGTTGTCTCAGACCCACCATAGTTTGAGTTCTGGTTTAAACCATTATGACCTTCAGCACCTTGGGCATTAACGGTCATTGTCTCAGCCTCGCCGTATCCCTGGTTGTGGGTTCCCATCGCGTAAGGGACGCCATCACCCACAGCAGAACCTCCATTTGATGCCTGATGCATCCCTCCAAGGTTGTTGGCCATGCCACCGGTGTTGTATTCGTGGGTTTGGCGATCGGTATTCAGTGCAGTAGTAGCCTGTTGAATAATGGAGCCATCATTGGCTGAACGGTCTAAACCGGCATTATCAATACGGGCTGCAATACCACGGGCAAGAGCAGTATTTCCGCCCATAACCGTTCCATTGTCATTTTCACCACCCGTCGCGAGTTGAATACGTGCCATCATGTCACTGCGGGCCTGGGAAAGTTGTTGCTCAGACGCTCCAGCTTTAGTCATGGCGTAGTAGTTCACAATAGAATCTCGCGCCGCTTCGCGGTTTGCATCTCCACCAAGCGGAATTTCCCCAGCGATGGTTCTGGCCTGATCATGTACCTGTTCATATACCGGGCTTTCTTTGAACGCATTACTGACATGAGAAACGAGTTTATTAAAATCGCCAGTAATACCGCCAAGATTATAGTGGTTGTTTTCGAAATCATTTGCGGCGGTGTTACCCGCTTTCGTCATGACTTCACCCTCATTTCCCTTGTGAATTTGCTCAACTGCACCGCTATTCTGTCCCCCGACAGTATTAACCTGGCCTTGCCCATAACCATCAGACGATGACGCATGTGCTTCACCAAGCGCTCCGTAAGATCGGCCTGTTACTGCATTAACGGAGTTGCCAACGTCCGCTGCACCAGCAACTGCGCGGCCACCAGCGCTTTCAGCTCCACCACTCACGCCACGGTATTGCTCAGATGCAGTTGTCGTCAGTACTGGGCTGGAATCAGCGTTAATGAACCCGGCTTTGGCAGCTACTGCACCGGCAACACCAAGTTCACTGGCTGCTTTGAATTGAGCAAAGGTATGCGCGTCTTCGTGAGTCATACCTAAAGAGGTCAGGCTCGCTGCATCACCGGCGATTTTGCTGGACAGTTCCGGGTGCGCCGCGAGGGTTTGAGTCAATGTTGCTTGTGCATCATGATTACGACCAATGGCTGTAGCAAGTTGCGCAGCATTCATTGTCTGGCCCATTGAGGTACTTGAAACGAAGGAGTTTGCTTCCTGGAAGTTCTTTTGTGCGGACTGCATTCTTTGATTTGCCTCAGCAAAAGAACGAGTCGATTGAGAACTCTCACCTTCTTGCGATAAGGACTGGTACATCGCACTTGCTGCGGTATTGACGATGCGTGACTGGGTCGCACTGTCTATTTTGTGCGACGAGGCGCTGTCTGTAGAACCGTACTTAGCACTGTTGTCATTACTCAGGCCACTGCTTTCTGCCTCTGAACGTGACATTCCACCTTTAACACCAACACCAGCACTTGAACTTCCCGCACCGCCACCGACACTCACATCACCTTTGGCGATAGAGACAAGCGCCTGCATATCAGAAATACCTTGTTCTTTAGCCACAGAACTGACAAGGGCACGATCTGAGCTGCTCAGGCTGGCAAATGCTGCATTGGAAGCGTCACTATAAACTTGCGAATGTCCACCAGAATTCATGTTACTGGCCACCTGGCTAATCATTGCTCCAGATTGGGCAGTCAAGGAACTGGATGCTGAATCTAGTTCTTGCTTAGCGCTGGACAGGTTGTGAGTAGCGACCTTTTTCATGTCAATGGCAGGGAGAGTGCCAGAAGACCCACCCATGATAGTTCCTTGTGTTGGGTTAAATTCAACATCGGAACCACGACTGTTTATCGCAGGAGCGTTGGTGACATCAGGTGCGAGAGTTTTAGTATCGGCAGCTGAAGGTGCTGCTGCTGAGCTTGCAAGAGAGTTAAAGGCAACAGAACTGCCCCAGACAATGAATCCACCCAGGGCCGGGATCATCGCGTATAAATTACCAGCAAGACCTATACTTTTTTGAGTCTCAAACAGGAGCTGATAAAGCTGAGCAAAGCTAAGTCCGCCAGAACCCGAACTGACAAGAATTTGGCTTGACGTATCACGGATACTGTTTAACACATACATGTTGACGACCGCTGCGAGGGGAAGCCAAGTCCATGTCCAGATGATAACGAGGAAGTACTTCATCACCAGTCGCAAACCCATAATACCCAGACCGAAAAGGAAGGCCATAAATGGTGCGAGTGCGTATATTATTCCCTGGAAAATCGGCATAAATGAACCCATCCAGCTCAAGAATGATGAACCAGAAGAAGACCATTGGAATGCCTGTTGAGTCATGGTTTGGGCGCGAGTTACAGCAGCAGTACCACGAAATGAGCTTTCGAGTCCGTACATTGGCAGTTCCCTGAAATGAGGGTACATGACCAACATCAATTGGAAATCACGAATATCAGTGCCACTTATGTTGAAGAAATTCAGTACTTCCTGGGCTTTTCCTGAACCTGAGCATGGCGCACCACCGCAAGTGCGCCCGGATGCGGTATAAGAGCTGGCAAAAGCTGAGTCCAGGCTAGAAGCGTTCTGGGTAGCGAGTCCTTTAAGTTTCGTGTACGCGTCAGAACAGGTATAAAGTGAGCCCCCATTTGAAGATTCTTCAGTACTGGTAGACCAGCCGCTACGTACATTGTCGTAAATAACAACCCGCTGGAAGGAATCGTTCGAGGCTAGCCCTGATACACCTTGATTAGAGCGATACATTGAAGCAAAGGTTTTAGACCCACGAATAATATCGTTGCCTACGCAGTTCTTCACATAGTTTGAAACGCTTGCGTCCAGATCACCGTAAGCACCAGTTTGACCCGTCCAGCGCATTGGCGTTTTCAATGTGTCGTATAAAGTGGCCAGAGTGAAAAGGGGATCCAGAGACCCATACTCAGTCATGCTTGGGACAGAAAATGCCTGCTCCATCTTCTCGGTAGTTGCATACCCAACAGTAGACAGTACAGATGCGGCAACGGCTAATCCCGCTGGTACATTATCAACAGCACGAAACTTACCCGTTGTAACATCTTCAATGTTGGTGCGCATCGATACACTGAAAAACAGGTAATACATCACGACGGCCACACACATATGAGAAAGGGATAATGATTTCCCGGCTGATATAGCAGCAGCAAGCACGACACAAATTACACCAATGAGTGCTGAAATCCTAAACAAGGATCCGTAAGTGCCATCATTCAATAACATGGCAACGGAATTGAATATATTATAAATAAATTCAATGTTGCCAACAGTATATACGTTCCATTCACTCATATTAAGTTACCTTGTTAGAGCGAGCCATCAAGAGAACCTTCAGATTCATAATGAACCTGCGGAAGCGTTGTCATATAGTTGCTGAATGATTCAGGTATACGGGCCTCGCCACCATAACGGGATATCATGGCGTTATAGGAGACATACAGATTTTGCCTTGCCTTTTCGATTAGCTCTCCAGCATCCTTATAATAAACTGACGCCGATTTATCATTTTCCTGCTGGAGCCGTGCGCCGGTCGCAGCAGCCGTAAGCATTTCGCTGAGGTAGTTATAAGCAGCTGAATAGGCTATGACAGGAGATAGTTCACGTATATAGGAATAAGATGCGGCTAAATCATGACGTGCAATTTGAGTCGCTTTACTGGTAGCACCAGCTACGTTGTAGTAGTTTGCTTGCCGTAATTTAGCATCCCCAGGGTTTGAACCAGTTCTGGCCGAGCTCAAATATCCGTTATCGATAAAGAAGAGTGTGATATTGGCAGCGAGACCTTTAATTATTTTGGTCTGTTTTTTGGGATTCTCACAAGTACTAGTCTGACCTGAACAAGACCAGAAATCGAAACTATCATCACCATTTATAAAAGAATCCAGGACATTTGAAGTTGCGAGTGGAGCAATCCTAACCACACTCTTTTTAGCTGACCCATCTTTATCTGTACCCAACTGGCTACCGACGATGATGGTGCCGGTCATAGACATAATAAGTTCTTTTTGCTCATCTTCGGAGCCGATGAATTGATTACTAAAGCTACCATTCTGGAGCAAACACCACACAATGTTACCGTAATCGTCACATGCCTTTCTTTTCCCTGCCTCTTGTTTTTGTACGTCGGGTGCTTTACCACCACCCATATTGCCCCACATGGCTTTAAATTGGTCTGAGAGGCCATCAGAGGACAGCTGAGAAGATACAGCAGCCTTTGCACTGTCACCAAATGCAGAGGCAGTGTCGACTAACAACCCCTTCGCTAACTGACACGAATTTGCGGTCAGATCGTTCATCTGCTGGATGATTGCCTGCATTTTCGAAATAGCATTATCCAGAACGGCATCCATAGCGTTCAGGGCCAACTGGAAAGCTAGACCGGCAGCATTAGAAGCAATATTACGTAGCATCTGGACGAACTGATCAGCGTTGATGAACGAGAATGACCCGCCGAAAAGGTCTATCCCTCCACATCCTCCCGACGCAGAAGGGAGACTAATACTAATAGGTGTCAATGTACGGAGCTTATTACGTAGAACAAATCCGCCACCGGTATATCCATCACGTGTAACGCTCTGATAATCACCGGGAGCTGTAACATTCGACATAGAGCCGAACATACTGTCTAGCTGAGTACTAATGCTGGTGGCCTCGCATTGAAAAGCTGTCAACCCGGAGAGGCAGATAGAAATTGCAAGAATGTTTCTACGGAATACATTCTTTATATTATAGTTGCGCGAAATCTTCATTTTTCCCCCGGGTTATTAGCATTTGGGTTAGGTGTCGAACCGTAGCCAGCTTTAGCTTGTATATATTTGATAAACTCATCAGGTTGTTGAGTTAGGTCTTTAGGCATGTCATTCAGAATGTTTGAGTCGATATAGCCGGTATCGTTATATGGCAAGGTGCTCTTATATTGCTGGTCAGAAATGATCCCTGCATCGTGGGCAATAAGGACTGTTCTTGAAATTAACTGGTCTGCACTGATAGGCCCAAATGAGACAATGCGTGTTGTAGATGGCGGGATTGCCAGAGCTATCGCAGGTGCGTTTGATATTTGGAGCTTTGATGCCTGGCCAGAATCAGGCCTCCAGTCCGGGTAAATATTCCCTGGAAGAGGTTTACCATCAAGTGAAATTGGGATGACCTTCATGTCTGTCATGAAACTAAACGTATTCATAACAGAAGCTTGCTTTACGCATATGGAGCAGTTTTCCCCACGGAAGAAGAAAAACAATCCTGCTTTTGTCGCTACGTCTTTTATGACCGTTCTCGAATTGTTTTCAGCTTCATTCGATTGATCCATTGCCCCAAATGTTGAGGTTGAGCGGCGGCTATTCTCATCTATGAGGGGGTCGGTAGAAGTAACCAACCTAGCCATATCAGTAAAGCGGCTGGCTTTATCCAGCATAATGCGTTGGGCCAGAAAATATGCCCTAACGTTTTCTTGGGTAGGATTGTCGATGGCCTGGTTGCGTAGTTTCTGAATGTTTTCATTAAACCAGGCTACGGTGAACGGAGCCGGGCCGGGCTTTTCAGTTGCGGCAGGTTCTGGAGTCGACTCCATAGGTGTTTGAGCAACCTGTTTAGGCGTTTCTTGAGGCGGTAAAGTCGGCGGAGGAGGTAACTTCACTGGCTTTTTCTTCACTGGCTCAGGTGGCGATTTACGCCAGAACCAACCTTCCTCTTTTCCATTCAGAAATGCCTGACCACCAGCGAGGTCGTCACTGGTGGTCTGAGGGGATTGAGACGTTGGGGTGTTACCCTCATCCGCAAGAACTGAGGTAGAAAAAGCAAATCCCACTAGCAGGGGAATAATGATTTTAGTTAAAAATTGATATTTCATCGGAATTACCCTCGGAAATTATTCTTGCGATAGACTCCGTCCAGAAAAAGCTATTTTTTCCACTAAAGACCCTTGCACTTTCAAGTTGGCGAGTTAATGCATAATGCCTATATCTGACCTGTCCTATACGTTTGGCTACACTATCCGACTTAACACCAATTTCGGAGCAAGCCTCATCGAGAGTCATGCGTGTTCCATATTTACGCAACAGCTCATCAGTAACTATGTTCTTAGGGTCGTCGTTAACTAATACCGCAGGGATTTTGTGTGCTGGCATAAGCATTGCCCTGTTATGAGAACATTTAAGTGTCTTCATAAAACTCCCTTATCAGAAATACGGACGGCATTACGATTAGTTTGCCATATGGGTTAAAATAACAAGTTCAAAAATGGCAACGTTTTGACTGTAAAAATCAAAAGTAATTTTCATGTGCATCCGTTTTGTTTACATGATTTGAAATCAGCAAATACAAAAAAACCCAGTCCGAAGACTGGGTTTTTCTGTGTTAGCTAATTAAAAGAATTAGATGCTTTAAAGACCAAAGTTATCTTTAAAATGGCCTTGGTTCTTCCAGGATGAATTCTCCATCACACAGCATTCAAATACTGTATTCAGGCCGTCATCTGGAAATTTAAGGGCATCGTTGCCTATACGAATGATGTTACCGATGAGTTCACGGGCTAACTGAGAATTACGCAAGAAACGCGTAAAGAACTCATTGCTGATATGTTTGCCCAGGTTATAAGCAAATTCAAGCAACGTTGCATCGTTAGCAGTCAGCACCGCACCAGATTCAGATGCGTAATAAAAAACATTCTCTTGGCAACCGAGGTTTTTCATTGCGCGGAGAAACAACATTTCTCCTTCCATATCCATAAGGCGAAAAATTATATCAATATCAGATTCATCGTTTACGACAGCACCGACAGCATCATAAAGTACGGCAGCGGGAGCTTGTTCAAACTCATCACGTTCGTAATTCATCAACATACGGTTTTGTGCGTTATTAAAGCTATCAATATGATCTGATTTAGCAGTAGTTGAAGTATACATGAGTGACTCCTTAGAAATTTTCTACCAGACAGTTTGTTCTTTCATGAAGTCAGCCTCATTCGCTATAAAGCGTTTTGCTTCATTCATCGCCGCATCGAAATGTTTATTACCCAACTTACGTCCTAGATCAGTTATCTGTTCAACAAGAAGAGCACATTCAGGGTGAGTAAATCGTCCACCACCTTGGCAGTAAGTTAAACGAGTAACCAGCATTAATGCCTTCGACTCATTTTGTGTTACATGAAAGATGGTTTTCTGAGTTCCTATCCCTCGTTCGTTCAGAATATTAATGGTATCCATATCGGCGAGTAGTAACCTTAAGTCCTGCAAATCTCTATCGATTGAATGAGGTCGCAATGACATATCGCCAGACACAAAACCATAGATATCCTCGGTTTCAGAATGAAACATATATACCTCGATAAATTAAATGAATTAGAAGATACCCGGCTTACACCGCAATAGAGCATTAAATATCTGCTCACGAGCCTCAGAAGGATTTACTTGTTTTGCAATTCCTTCAATCCACTCATCAACCGGCAATCGGGTAAAATGATGGTCTGTATTGCGAATCCTGATTGCAATGACAGCCCAGTGAGCGAGAGCATACTGAATATAATGCTTATCGCCTTGTGCAACTTCACCGCGTATTCTGGCGGTGCGGTTGTTATACTCTATCAACGCGCAGCCACTCATACAGACTCCAGTTATTAATCTATATAGTTAAAAGACAATTCCATCATCAATCGCCGTCAGGCTTTCGATCTTTGAAATGTCGATGAAGTTAAATCGTCGTACATTGTTTGCAGTAATAATCCGACCGTCATTAAGCTGAATGATCTCACTTTCTTTATCAGAACGTGATGGCCATGAAGCGATAACAGAGTCTTCAGTAATTACATAATGCCGACTATTTGATATAAACAAAATGCATGGGATATCCATTAAATGAGACTCCAGACATTCAGTCTTTAAAGATTAAAATTCTGTAGTACCAATCCATACATCATTAATATATGCATCGGCCCCAAACTCAACACCACAAGGCTGTACTTTATCCAGGGTTTCGAACGTCCATCCTTCTTCAGGAGGCCATTGGAAAAGCAATGGCGCTCCATCCAAATATTTTATGGCGAGAACCCCATGACGAAGAGGTGCGAGGATATCTGTTTCACCGGGTCTCACTTTAACCCAATAATGAATCATGATGTCACCTTTATTGATTTACCCGAGGAATGAATTGGGTTTGGGTGGTTATATCAGACATGAGTTCATAAATCTTGTATGGCCACCAATTTGAATCCATATCACGGAAGAAATGAACCTCAGTGATATCGGGACACATCGGATGCCATAGGTTAAAAACCATAAGTTCAGATGCCTCAACCTCAATGAACTGATTGATTGAGGTTTTCCTGAACTCATTCGTGGAAATAAACCCTATTAGATCCTCCAATTGATTAAGCAATAAACCCGCTTGTAGCAGTTCAGAGGAACTATCGAAGTCATGTTTTAAAATATTCATGTTAGTCTCCAGCGTGGCACGAAAAAAACGCTGACCGAAGTCAGCGTTTGTATTATTACAGAGGTTTATTCTTAAGCGGCTTCGCAGCCTCTTTAGGATAAGTGTGATAAAACGCTTTTCTGTATTTTTCGTATCCAATACGTTGGGATGCAACATGTTCCATATTAGTGGGAGCAGTAAAGTGATGACACGCAATCAGTCTTGCTTGTTTTGCCAATTCACTTGACCACTCGTGCAGGATTTCCATCCGGGTTTCGAATGGATCAAGACCCGCTATTTTGCAGCAACTCGTAAATGAACATAAGTCTTCCTGATTTTCTTCCGAACAAATCCAGAGGATTTCATCCACACGCTGCTCACCAGTACTACGGTATGCAGTCATGATATATATACTATCCCGAATTATTTCGTAAGCCATCTTTGATGAAAAACGAAGTTCATAATTATGTTCTGAATCGGCTGATATCAGATCATATTCACTTTCAGTGGCATCGAAAATACTCATGAATGAGAGTTGATTTTCGTGAACCACTTTAGATTTTGCGGTTGCAGACATAATGATCACCTTTAAAATAAATTAAATTAATTTAGAAAGCTAAAACGGAAATTAAAATACAGATTAAGACATGAGAGCTTTACGGGTTACTTCAAAGAGTTTGCTACGTAAGGCAGAAACAGAACCGACAGAAACACCGGTATCACCAAAAAGACTTTTCATCATGCGGTCACTGGCATCACCGAAACCGATGCCAATAACGATGATGTCATCATCTTTAGCGCTTTGTATCATCGCTCGCGCAGAAGCCATATCATCAGGCTGGCCATCAGTTGCTATAACCAATACATGGCGATCCGCTTTAGCTGACGTCAGGTCTGCAAGTGCAGGCCATAACGATTCGCAAAGAGGAGTACAGCCTTGCGTACCAATACCAAACTGATGAGTTCCTATAGCTGTCCGTAAAGTTTGCTCCCGTCCTTTTAACAGACCTACGCTATTATGTGCGGCGTGTGGGAAATGGTATGCCGAGGTAGTTACCCCCTGAATACCATCGAGCGCATACAACATTGATACAACAGCGGCTTCAGCCTCTTTAACCGACCGGCTCATTGACCCGCTAGAGTCCAGCAGGATAGTAAAAGCAGAACTGACATCTACTGCCTTGGACTTATGTTTAAAAAGACGCGTATTGCCCAGCATGGCACTGGTAACCAGTCGAGAATCAAGCTTACGACCAGTTTCACGATGTGTTCTTCTCACCGCTCTTACACCCTGTAACAACCCATGAAGTGATTGGCGTAACCCGGTAGCCATCTGCACCCCTAAACTTACGGATGCATTACCGGTATCGTGCCGCTTCGCAGGTGCTACTGAATATGGAGTAGGTGAAACGATACGTTGATGCGGGGGTACTTTGTCTTTGATTAACTGATTGAGCTTATCTGAAGTGTTCTGTCCAGTACGGCCAAGGTCATTCGATGTGGTTCCTTCGAAAGGGTCTTTACCGCCCTGGGACATGTTAACGACAGAAGCTTCACCCGAAGCATTTGAGCCCGGTTGGGAAGCTCCGGCTTTGTTGTCACCAGAGTCGGAAGCAGGAGTATTACGATTAGCTGACGTTGACGATGAGTTATCGTTTTCATCATCGCTATCGTTTTGCCCATGTTCTTTATCTGGTGCGCCACCGGTATTACCATCAGGATCTGAAGAAGGCCCATTCTGACCGGCTGACGATGACGGCGAGCCGCCATTACCGCCTGAACTTACAGTCTGGCCATCCCCATTTTTGTCAGAACTGTCGGATGACTGGCCCGGCTCTGACGAACTGTCATCGCCTTTGCTGTCACCATAATCAGCGCCCTGATTATCATCCTGCGGAGGTTCTTCTTGCTCATTAGTTTCGTTAAATGCATCTACTGCGAGGTCATATAACCGACATGCAACTTCAAACACCTTTTTAATCGAGGTTGCTTGTACTGCTTCAGCCATAACCGTCATAGCTTTGTCGTACAGCTCCAGCCCGAAGATGCGTTCAAAGTCTTCACGCACTTGCTTTGTTGGGATAGTTAAACCGTTGAAGCGGTTCAAACCACAAGTAAGCAGGGTATCCAGAAATACCGATGAAGCTTTATCACAGGATTCCGCTTCTTCACTGAACAAAAAATGATTCAGTGAATTGAGATACTTCAATGTACCTGGATAGCGACAACTCATCGCACGTTCAATGCGCAAATCTTCGCAAAGATTGACCAGGTGTCTAAGTACCTCAACGTTGTATTTATCCGACTCCATATGCTCTTGAATGAATATCTTAAGATCACCAAAATCAGTGAAACGGATATGTGCTGCTTCATGTACGGCATACCCTAATAACGGATTTGCCAACATTTCAGCGTCCTTGAAGAATGGAAGGTTAATAAGAAAACCAGCACCAGTCTCCGTAGCATATGCTTCATTGCCGCCAACAGAAACATTAAGACCAATCTGAGAGCTTAATGCACGTGCGACAATAGGAAGGGAATTATAAATACCCATATATACCTCACAATAAATTTAAATAGATTAATTAGAAAAAAGGCCCGGAGTGGGCCTTTTATTTTTAAAACACCATTATTGTTTCGTCATCATCGAGTGAAGACGAAATTACAATTTCAGGCTCTTTTCCATCAATGACTTTTTCAGAATCCAAACCCGAAATAAGAGCTGAGTCTGGCAGAGAGCGGGGTACAATCGAATCACCGCCCAAAAATGAATCATCATCGACCATAACCGCACTAAACGCCGGTATTACAGCGTCATTAACAATTCCATGCTCCTGGGTATCGGACAAGTCGTTAACGTCAGTATCAGCCGACGTATTAACCGGTTCGATTGCCAAAGACGTATCAGCTGAACCATTGATTTCTACCAGAACAGATGGGGCTTCAGCGAGTGAATCAACGCTTTGCAATCCGATCGGATCTTCTACTACCACAGCAGATGCAAACGCATCTGTATGCGGAGGAGGAAGCGTTTCTACCTGAACCTGAGTTGCCGAAATGGCCGCTAAAGTCATGGCATCATCATCTCCAATAAGGTTCATTGAAAGTGATGGGTCAATCGCATCGTTACCATCTGTAGTACTGGCTGATGACAGCAGTTCTACAAACTGTTTTGCATGAATTGGGTCGCGTAGGTTATTGAGGAGAGAGAGAATGTCGTTATAAGGTTTGCCCGTCACTTTGCCGGTTAGCGGAATGTCTTTCATTACCTGATTAACATAGTCGCTAAGAGACTGGACGCTTGGTGCGATGAAAGCTAGGGAAGCGAGTTTATCGCCGCAGCGGCGTAAAGGATTTAGTGTGTGCTGAGAAAACGCATCGGGGTTCCTGTTTTTAAGGAAACCTTCAACAACATCAGCCACATCCTCATAAACTTCATCCGCTAAACTTTTAACTTGCCCAGTTAAACCATCCTGAATGACACTGTTACCATAAGGTGTGATATGAATCGCAGTAAAGCCAAATTGTATCTGGCTATCCATATAAGACAAATCGATCGCAGCATCACGCAAAAGTATAGAGCGATACTTTTCTTCAAAAGAATTAATCCAGCTATTAAAATCAGCTTTCATAAATTCCTTTTTGTAATCGTAAAACTCGCCCTTAAGTACATTCAGTTTACCAATTAAATCATTAACCTTGTCGGCTGGAATTGCATAGCCTCCCATAAATTTAATACCCGCTTCAAGACATAAAGCGTGAGCTGAATTCTTCTTGCGGGTAAATGGATTGATGAGTTGTGGGTCAATGATTTTCTTGCTACCTAATGAAACAAGTACATCAGGTGGCAAATCAGCACTGTTACCAAGATCTTCTCTTTTCAGCTTACGACGACCACTAATACTGGTGATATCAGAAAGAGAAACGAGAATAAGTTGTTCCAGAACCTGAGTGGCATTGGATTTGATAGTCATGACATACCTCATTAATTTAAAATTGATTTAAAAAGAATTAAAAAACCCCAAGCGGGGTTTTATTTAAGTGCTTCAGAACCGAATACAGCTTCAACGATGAGATGCAAAGATTTTTTATCATCTGCTGATGCACGATTACCAATCTGATAATCGAAAGCTGTTAATAATGCACGTGGCATCTTTGCAGCTTTCATCATTGAGTAGCGGTCAAGCCAGGCCACCAGCGAACGAGTTGAACACGTTACTGATAAACGAGTGTCGGGAAGAACACCGTCCGGGAGTTTTGCACTGTTAGTATTGACACTAGTGTCAATTTCACCGGTGATATTCTTGCCTACAAAAAGACCGCGAATCATATTCGCAACGTCAACAAATTTCTCCGCGACTTTGGTGTCGGGGATATATTTGGTAATCAATTTAGTCTCGGTTTCTTTTGGCATATAGTCAGCAGTGATAAACATATAGCGGTCAAGGTTGGCCACATTTAATGTTTTCACACCGCCATAAACGCCAGTAAAATCGCCCTGACCAATTGAGTTAGCCGTTGCAACAAATCTGAAGTTCGGGTGCTGTTTAATTACCTCGTTGGTTTCAGGAATAACTAAATTCCCTCCTTCGAGGATGGCGTTAAAGGCATTGGCACAGGATGGGTCTAATTGATCGTACTCATCGAGTAGGAAAATCAGTCCATACTTGTACGCCAGCGTCAGTGGGCCATGAACAAAAACAGTCTTGGTATCACCGGTCAGTTCATTACACTGAAGCCGGAGACCGCCAATGAGATTGTTAATATCCAGGTCTTGTGAAGCTGTAGTTTTCATGACAGGCCAGTTAAGTCTTGCTGCTACTTGTTCGACAACACTGGTTTTGCCACAACCTGTTGGGCCAGAGATCCACAGAGACTGATTTTGTGGATAGTTAATCCACATCAGTACAGATGAACGCAAATACGCTTCAAAAACATAGTCGTCATTCTGTTTAGGCACGAATGCACTAAATGGATTGGCTGAGTCAAATCCCTGGAACGGTTTAACTTTATCCATCTGATGATCTGGAACAACAATACCAAATACAGAAGGGTGGACAGGTGTAGAGCGCGCCATGATTTCAACAGACAGGTTTGCGAAATTAGTAGTCATGATATACCTCATTAAATTAGATAGATTTAAAAATTAAAAATTAATTAAGAAGAATGATGTTATGCAGCAATATCAGCACGTACTAAATCGACATGCTTATAATTGCGGCTAACACTGCCACTGTTATCAACACTGGTAACCTTTGGTGCATACGTTACATAAGAAACGATGCCTCTGGCTCTCAATGCAGAGACCAGAACAGGCATAAAATAGGTTTTGGCATAAACAAGTACACCATCAGCCTTATATTTATTACAGAGTGATGTAGCGATTTCAGCAAATTCTTTAGCTTTATCGGTCATAACATCTTCTGAAGGACAGGTATTAAAGGTCAACAGTTCACGTAATGCGTGTGATACTTGCTGATCGACATCAATAACGCCCATTTCCCGTTGTTCTGGGGATGCAAGATATGCAGTCATATTTACAAGAAACATGATCAGACTCCTCATTTAAAAAGATTAGTGAATTAGATGAATTAGGCCTTGCATGAAGGCTGAAGTTAGGTACTAGTTTCAGTTTGGGAGTGACTGAGGCACTTGTTGTTGTCTACGTGACAACAAAACACCTTTTTCGACGGACAAAAAAGCCTGCCGCTTATGAGAGCCGCAGGCTATCGAATTTGTTTAGGCGAAAGAAATCCTTGTGAATACCAGGAGGTATTCAGGAGTGGCTTGAGCGCCGAATTTAGAAGGTGTTTAAAGGCAGTTGCCTGAAGTTAAGCGGACTAAGCCGCTATTTAAAGATAATAAAGGATGTGTAATTGGTCAAGCAAAAAAAAAGCCCAGTTTTAAACTGGGCTCAATAATTAAAAAACAACGTATTGTTGGGCTGAGTCTGTCTCTTCTGCACCAGGAGATACCAGTACGGAAGTGTCATCCAAAGGAATGTAGACAGTATCAGTCAGAGTTGATTTATATTCATAGGTACTTAACGAATTTCGTACCGATGACTGACCGTAACATTCTGGATGATGTTTGGGGTCAATAGATAATTTATCGCAGATTCGTTTGTAGCTCGGTTTTTCCGGTACGCGAGACTGAAGAAAACGAAAGCCAAAGCCATCGATTCTAACCAGCTCGTTATAGGAAAAGCCAATAGAAGCACCTAGACCCTGGATCAATAAATTGACCGCGTTCTGGTATTCTTCGAACTGCTTTTTCTTTAAAGCCAACTCTTTCTCCATCTGCTGCAATGTTCCAACTTGTCTGGCTATGTCTACCACACGAGCTTCGAGGTCGTCTGGAAGCTTAAAGCCTTGTGTCTGAGACATGATTTCAGGGTCAGAGATAAGCAAAATATCTTTTTCCTTATCAAACGGTAGAGCTGTTTTTGTCTGAACCTTATTCCAGAAGTATTCGCAGGCAACCTGGACTCGATAAAACGCTTTCTTCGAAGGCATAATTTTAAAGACCTTGGTCTGGTCAGTGGCCGACCAAAACACAAGATACGCCTGGGGTGCGCCTGTTGTCAGCAGCTGGTGCTGAACTTGCCAGTAGTAATAACGGAATTCTGGCGATTTGGTTTCAAGCTGAAGAATAGAAAGATGTTTGCTCTCGCAAAGATTCTTTATCTCAAGGATTGAACCATCGTCGAACTGCCCATCCAGCGAAGCAATCATGTAAGGATACTTTTTGTTCCTTACACAGAAAGGCAGGGCGATTTGTCCAATCTCTTTTTCGCAGTAACTTCTGGCAAGTGCTTCAAGCTTTTTACCAGCATCAACCTGTTTAATGACAGAAAGGTCTTCTGCCTTAATCAGGCCAGCGTATTGCAAATAGAGTTCGTAGGGCGTTTTAGTTGCACCAGCCTCCTCTAACAGAATAGGGGAGCATGTTGCTGTCACACCAGTTTTACGCCATTCGAGCCATTCCTTTGAGCCCTGCACAACATCAACGACTTCATAAATGTCAGACATAATGATCACCTTAAGATAAATTTAGAAAGTTAAACCGGCAGTTTCCTGCCGGATAAGTTAAGCGGCCAGAAGATCTTCAATAAGACCTTCTACCATTTCTTTTAGAGGGGGAAATGTCACATTGTTGAGAGCGGCATTGAGCCTCACAAAATCAGATGTATTAACAGCCTCAAGATATAACTTGTGTATTTCCATTGATTCGGCTTGGACTTCACCGACCCATTTGGCCGCGTCGGTTTTAAACTCACCCTTACCCATTTTTTCGATGAAGTTAAGTACTTGAGTAAAATCGAAGCTACCTACTGCGTTAGTTAAATGATTTTTGAGAAGTGACCGACGGGATTTTTCTAAAGATAAGCGAGCGAATGCCAGCTCACTTTCATTCAGATCGAAACTGCTTTTTGCATCGTTTAAAATAGTTTCGTATCCAAGCGTCTTTTCTGCCCGGCTTACTAACTTTTTAATTCTGCGTTCAGCCCATTTTCTGACCCCGGGATGCTCAGACATTTCTTCATTGGACTGCCCATTGGTTTCTCCGGGTGGAGGGAGAATATCATCAGCCGAACCATTTACGTCAGCTGGAGGTGTATTTCCCTCAGCCGTATCGTAAACATCGGTTGGTGTATTGCTCTTGATGTCCTGCTGCTCGGTTGAATCAGGTTCTTCAGGGAGCTTATTAAACTCACCTTCAATAACTTTATCATCAGACTTTGCAGTTCGGATTGTAGTATCCGTATTACCAGCCGTCCTGGCTTCTTGTCTAACCTCCATTTCAGCTTCAGCAGCTGCGACGGGTATTGTTGCTGTACGGAAACCTTCACCACCAGCAGTGTTCAGATATTCAATCATTGAACTCAGGCGAGTACGGTTACCAGGAATTAAGTGTATGGTCTGCTTAATAGCTGACTTGAGCACCATCTTCCAAGGGAACTGAGTCCACGGTGAATACTGCCGTTTCTCCACTTTTGCCCAAGATTCGGATTTCGCCCGAGATTGAGCTAAATCCTGAAGGTCAATGAAAAATACCAGATGACGTCCATCCTTCATTAAATAGTCGACATAAGCCCCCCTGAACATGCCTCGATCTCCTAAAGCACCCTGATCGGTGTTTGTGAGAACGAGTCCCCCTTTATAAGCAAAGGGGTCAAATTCGTGGTCTGGGCTGGAACGACGACCATTGGTTTTAAATGAGTCCTTTTCAAAAACTAATTCAGCCACAATGTCTTCGCATAAACCTTCATCGGTGGCCATCCTGCTGAGCCCAATATAGGACACGTCAAGAATGACACGACCATCGCGTGGAACCAGGTAAGCCTGCTTCTGCGCCGGGTCAAGAGTAAGGCCGCTACTTGCAAGCTGAAGGAATGCTGTTTCGAAGGACTTTGGATTATTAACTGCTATGTCAGCCAAGTAGTTATTATTGTTGACAATATGTTTTGCAAAAACGCATTCACGTTCGAATGAGATGTGAGGTGAACTGGAACCTGCGGATGCAAACATCTTTTCGAGCGACAACATATGTCGAGCAATGCTGTCTATCTTAACGACAATATCGGTGTTCCCTTTATTGTTGTTTGAGAATGAACCAGAACTACGTGATTTATTTGAGTACATATATACCTCATTAAATTAAATAAATTATAAGATTAAAAAAGAAGAAGGTTGCTGAGGAATCAGCAACCAGTCATATCAACCGCGAACTGATGAATATGCGTTAGTTAAAGTTACTTGCCCGGAGGAGCTTAATTTTTCATTAAGTTTCATACGAGCTACAATAACGGCTGCTGTCGAATTATCGGCTGGCAGATTTGTCCAGGCTTGCATGTTGACAGGGTGCTTAGAGGTTGCGGCTTGCGGACGTGATGTCTGCACGGCTCTATTCTTAGCATCCAGCTTCGGCGAAGCTTCTGGTATCTTCTCTACTGAATTTTTATTGTTGTCTGGTGATACAGACTCTTTTCCAGGGTGCAGCTGCTTTTGCTCGGCATATACTGTTCTCCATTTTTCAGAAGCAGTTCTTACCTCTTCATCAGACATTTTCTGCCACTTCATATCGTCCTTAAGTTTTTGCGCTACTTGAGGGGATAGCGAAGTGACGGTTGATGTAGATGGTGGCTTTACAGTTTCATTTGCACGGGTATCTATTGATTGACCAGTCTGAATGATTCGAGCCATGAAAACATGAAACTCAGTCCTCATTTGGTCAATACCATGTTTTGTATAACGGAATGATCGAGCTAATGCTTCGATATACAGTTCGGTATTCATTTGAATATTATCGCGTAGAAAATCCGCGACTTTACCAAATGCTTTTATCGAATAGAACTCGGTCTGAGACTTGCCGCTAATGGACATGTCACAGCGCAAACGGAAATAAATATATGAATCTGCATTGTTAGATGCAGGCACATATTTAGGTTCTATCGCAACAATACCCTTTGCTCTGGATTGCATAGTTTATACCTCATAAATTTTTAAATTAAAAAAGTTAAAATGATTTAGTGCTATAGGCACAAAAATTAGAAAGATTTGTGAAGCATCCAGTTAGAGTGCTGGACTCACTGTATCCTCAACAAGAGGAAAAACACCTTTTTCGACGGCGCAGAAAACACGATGCATGATGCACCGTGTGTCGAATTCTATGGGCGTAGGGAAGCCGTGCGAATGAACTTATTCATTCAGGGATGGCGCGTTGCCGAAATAAAGAGTGTTAAAAGAAGTTAAGCGGGATGCCCGCGATATAAGATTATGATACGACGTTTGGTTGGTCAATCCAGAAAAGAAAAAAACCCAGCTTTCGCTGGGTTTTTATAGGGAGGTTTAGCATAACAAGCGTTCCAGACGCTTCCATGTTTGGATTGCCATGTCGGTTGAAGCATCTGATATCTCTTTATAGAGATCAGTATTTCGCCGTTCATAGTAACCTGGAAAGGTGAGCCTATGCAGGCAATCATCTAACTTTGAAAGATCTCCAAAGTCGTGAGCGCCTACATTGATTTTTGCTCTGATTGCCAGTATATCTCCCTCTATTTTCATGAGCTCAATGAGCTCATGCATTTCGAAGAAAATATTAGACTGATAACGACCAGCATGTTCTTCGCATTCGATGCTATCGCATACGTCACATACTTCAGCGTTACAGGAATGATAACCGCAGTGATTACACGTATAAGAGAATCTCTGGTTTATTGCCCCTGCAACACAGTCTTCATAAATCCGATGTCGGCAGTCTTTCCCACAATTTTCACACTCTGCAATCATTGTGTAATCATCCAGTTCCATACCACCCGGCTCAATGCTACTACCATAGACAATTGTCATAATATACCTCATATATTTAAAAGATTAAAAAGTTAAGGCTTATAGCCTGAATTAAGAATATTTTAGCTTTCGGCGAGTACTTGCATAACCCAAATGCCGCGACGTTTTTCGTTAAGGAGAGTACGATACCCTGTAACCTTACCGCTTTCGTCAAACACTTGTGCTTTGTCGGTTCTTACTTCAGACTCTTTCCAGACTGAAACAATATCACCAACTTGTGCTCCACAAGTCTCAACAGCATTTTTGAGCCCAACAGCCCAAATTTCATGGTCTTTCCCACCACTACGTATTGTGACTAAATACGATTTATCGTTATTAGGATCGTGTTTCCAGTTTTCGAGACCGTGGTAAACAAGCTTTCCTTCAAAACGATGGTTTGCATATTTGGCTTTGTCATTATTTGACCCAGCCCGAGAAACACCTTCAACCATGTTTCCATTAGTTGCTTCATTAGATTTTTTCCCAGACTTGGTAAAGAATGAATTATAAATAACGAGTAAAGCAACAACTACACATACAGTCGCGGTAACAAAACCGAGACCAGTGAACAGTAAACCGCGTTCCGTTATAAAAATTGCCAGCCAGATTGGGCCAAGGAATCTGATATATTCGGCACGGTAATACACAGCACCAAAAAATACGATACCTGCCATTAATGAGATTGGGTCAGACATAGATCACCTATAAATTTAGAATGCGAAAATTTAGCTACCTAAAAGGTAAACTAAACGGATGTACACAAAACTGCACATCTGTTGATTCGCTGGAGTTAAAAGGATTAACAATTTTTTTTGTTTGGGATTGAGAACCAAAATACCCGTTTGGGTAAGCAAAGAGACATGTCAGGTTTAACCTAAACACATCAGAGATGCTCGGGCCTGTAGAAGGCGTAGTTAACCCGGGAGGAGGTCATCCGGTGGGCGCTGGTTGAGCGCGAAATTAACTAGGAAGTTGTGCTGATGTCCGTCAGCTCGGTTCTTATTCATTTAAGCATATTGGTTTAATTTTTCAAGTCGGTTTTTCATGGTCATATTGCAGCCATTTTTCAATGACAACTATCCTGAGTTTTGGCCTAATCAATTGGCATACAAATTAACTCCGAGGTTCTGTTATGGCTAAAGCACCGGTACAAACCGTAAAACAAGCTAAAAAGAGTGGGGCTCAGGATAACCGAACCCCTAACTCTCGTGTCGAATATTCCAATCCTGAAGCTGTCGTGAAATTTACTCTTCACACCCAGGAAGGTATTCGGGTACAGTCCCGTAATTTTAACATTATCTCCCAGGCTCTCTTCAATCTGACCAATAACAGCCGAGCCCTTGAACGGCTTGGCACTAAATACAGTGGTGCGATTGAACGTACACTGAAGGCGGTTAACGAAGTAATCGACATGCCTGAGAAAGAACTGGAAAATAACATTGCTATTCTGAACCGTGCGGTAAAAGAAGAAGAAGAACGCAGCAGCCTCAATGAAGTCGGGTATACCCATCCAAAAGAACATGAGGTTCGCATCAGAACGCCGCAAGCGCTGCGGGTTATCCGCATTATTCAGAACTTTGATAAATTGCACCAGATCATCGATACCCTCTGGTTAAATAACTGTTTTAATCAGGATGAGGTCGAGGAGTTTAAGTCTCGTCTTCATAATCTCATTCGTGATCTGGCAGCATCACTCAAACGTCACGCGCAGGCATCTGCTGATGAGCTTAATCAGGCCAATGGCCGGGCCGCTGAAAAAGAATTGGCTGGAAGCACTGAGACAGAACCTACCCAGGTAGACCAGGAAACAAAGGTGTTGCAGGATGCCAGTAATGAAGCGAATGATGATCAGAATGAGGCCATTAAACGGCAGGCTTAATTCAACGAAAAACAGAAATTAAAAACCCTGCATTGCAGGGTTTTTTTATTACATTGTGCGGCAACAATCTACCCACTGGAAAATCATGTAGGTGCTGTCCTGGCCTTTACCGGTTGGATAACGGAAAGGCCCACCTTGCCATTGGTATGGGGACTCACCGACCTCATGACTGTTTTTTGTCTCCGGGGTAGGGTAGAACATATTCAATTTGTACTGTTGCTTTGGCAACGTTGGGTAAATCTTGGAGCGACAAACAGTATCGTTTCCCATCGAACGGTAGGCCAGTCCACGACGATGTTCTGCGGCCAGCATACGGATCCCGACCAGGCTGGTTGTTCTGGGGGCATCCATACTCCGTACCGATCCAGTTAAAGGATACTGCCCACCCCAGGAACCGGCACACCACCAAAGTGAGTCTATTGGCTGTTTACCTGCAAATTGTGCCGCTGCTTCACCGGCGCAAGCCTGCATTGCTATCACGTTAGCCACAGCTGCTGATTCCGGGTTCTGGAAGAATGCCAGCATCGTATTATTCCAGGTCGGGTCAATCTCCGTGAAATTAATGATATCAAAATCGCTGTATGGGTCGGCATTACATTGACCGGGTAGATACATATCCAACATTCTTAATAACGGCATAGCATACATATGTGCGTTGTAGAAACTTATTGAGAAACGCTCCCGCTGTTCCTCGGCTGCTCCATCGGTCTGCGGGCCAAACTGCAAATCATTACCAAGGTCGAGTGTTACCCCTCCTAGGGATGACATGCACCCGGGTGTTCTCGTTAACTCGATGAGCTTTCTCGGTTCCCACATCGCGGTCAATACACCCGGGTGATAGACGTTCAATCCATCCTTACAGGCACATACTGTCCCTGATGCTGCATTGTCAGGTGCAGTACCTGTCATCGACAGATTAATACCGGCAAGCTTTATCGGGAAAATACAGTTCCAGCAAACATCCGTAATGAGTTTCGCTGATAAGACTTGGTTATCATGACAGACCTTGTTCTGTACGGGTGATGAAACGTCAGCCGCAAAAACCGGCATAGTAAAAGCCAGACATGCGAGCACCAGGGTCTTGGGTGATTTCAGAACTGAGAGAATTTTTTTCATTTCAGCTCCTCAAAATCTTTGCGTGAATATTCATCATTAATGAATCGCTTACTGTCGGCTGTCACAACGCTGGGCACGTTTATCAAACCATAATGTTCGGCCATGCCTGGCTGAATCATGTATAGCCTTGCGAAGTCACCGTATTCTTTCTTGGTGTCACGGAAGGTCTGCCAGCCATCACCATACACGTTTGTCGTGACCAGTATTGGCGTGAGGGAGGCTGGTGTATGTTCAAACTGATACCTGGCGAACTGGCGTTGCCATTCTTCACGTGCATCGAAAAAGATTAGCTTGATGGTAAATGGCATCACAGTTAGCGGGTTAAATCGCCCCCGTTTTGCAACGATATCGCCGTTAGGTGAAGTAATGTTTTGAGGGATAATGACCGTCGGATCGATGGTTCTGGTAGCTCGCTTTGTCGCTTCCGGGAATTCCTGGAAAACCTGGCGGGGCCAGTAGTTATCAATGGCCTTTTTCTTCATGCCATCAAAATCGAGTTTAGCGACACTCTCCTGTAGTTCATCAATAAGGTTCTTCTCTACGACCCCAACAGCGGGCCCGGCCACACCAAGGTCGCCGGTCTTGTCTTTCAGGTACGCGATGTCATAGATGCCTGTCACCCTGGCCACCAGCTCACCATCTTTTTCATGGATAATGGTCGGTACAGAACTAACGTTGTAGTTTTTGAATACAGTTGGATCGAGGTTTACGGCCAGAGAAGACTTGGAGTCGAAGGAAAGTTTCTGCCAGTGGGTAAGTTCATCAAGCAGGTTCTTTTTATCTTTTGCCCCCTGGACAACCAGAGCGATATCCGTGCGTCCATCGTATAACTTGAGAATGTCGGTGATTTCAGCATCGCTGAGAGACGCGGAGACGAGAATATAAATAAAATCACCGGCTGGCTTATTTTGTTTCTCGTTAGTCATATCAGACTTTGCTAACGCTCCTCTTACCGCATCATCGACTAGTTCATCTGTATTTTTATACTCGGGCATTTCACCCATCATTTTTCGATTATCTTTAACCGTGTCAGTAGCGCGGTCGGCAGTGGCATTTTGATTATCACGAGCCGCTTTTATGAGACTGTCAATATCTTTCATTTCAGTTGCAGATAATTGACGCTTAGCTTTTTGAATGTCAGTGACTGAGTAGTTATTAGCCGGTCTTGTCGGAATATTATCTAAGTTGGATACCGGTCTTGACGGCAGATCACTTAAATAGATACCAGTGTTTTCGGCCCAGACTGGAGTGAAAACAACAGCGGTTACAAATGCCAATATCGAAAGTCGAAAAGGTGTTTTTTTTACCATAATGGATACGCTCGGCCTATAATTTGTGACTCGTCTAATGATCCCCAGTACCTGGAATCAAAACTGTATCTGGTGCGCCCCATCATCCACAGGCGACCATTCGGTACGACACCACTACGCGTTAGCTCCTGTTCGGTATGGCCAGATTCTGCTGCTAATGCCAGTCCCTCACCGACCATAGAGCCGTTAATTGCAGTCTCTTCGGGATCAACGGAGACTGTGTCTCCCGCAATGCCATCAACAATTTTCAGCCCTTTGCCATATGGTTGCATTAGCTCAGAATGAAAGGCGTAAATTTTCCCTTTGACGATTGATTTGTCCATTTTATCGACGAGATATATTCGGTACGGAGGAAGACATTGGTTATTTTGTGGATCGATACCAATCTCATACCGGTTAAGCACGTATAGCGTCAGCGGTGCGGTTAAGAAAATAACAACGATGCTGAAAACAATATGTTGCCTCCAGCTTCGCTTTTTACGAAATATTAAGCTCCATACTGATTTGGGTGTATTCATTCGCCCACCGCTATTGCTGAGTGTTGATGGTCTGGGGGATCTTGAGCCCCGTAGGGTA
The DNA here is from genome assembly GCF_009495675.1 of Citrobacter sp. S39. Lineage (NCBI taxonomy): Bacteria > Pseudomonadati > Pseudomonadota > Gammaproteobacteria > Enterobacterales > Enterobacteriaceae > Citrobacter > Citrobacter sp. S39. The sequence continues at coordinate 165,149 of NZ_CP045556.1, read as the reverse complement.
GCTATAAAGGGCTGAGGCATTGAGCACAAGATACCCCGCCTCTGACAGTTTCTCAGCGCGGGCTAATACCAGCCTTGACTGGGCTTCACCTAACGGTTGACCTTTATCGTCCATAAAGTTGATGACTGCAACATAGTCATAGGGCGAGGCTGGTGGGAATAACCGCCCAAAAAGGGCGGCTCCGATGAAACCAAAAAGCAGCGCAATTGCAGCGGTTTTAATCATGCGGCTAACCCCCGCTCAACCAGAATTTCGTTGATAGCCTCTTCGGTATTGATCCCCCGGGACTTTCTGTCTTTGATCGCGGCAACGTCTTTCGGGTCAGTCGAATAGAGAAGTAAGCTGAATGGGTCAACCACAAGTCTGCAAATACCCTGGCCCGCTTTAGAAATGACAAAGATTTCTGAGTAGACACCTTTCGTGGAACGAACGGTTTTAAGGAACCGGTAACCAGCCTCGTCCAGCGCCAGACGTTTATTTGCTTCAGCTTCGTTCACTGCGGATTCACTTTGCCCCAGCAAGAGCATAAAGGCTGAGTTATCTGCGATCGATTTCCCGATACTATCTTTGTAAATATCGTTGATAGACTGGGTGATGGTAATTGCAGCTCCGTTATATTTACGGAACCGGCGATAACCTTTCTCGATGAACGCCCCGATATTTCCTGATAACAATGCCCAGGCCTCATCGATAATGACCAGCTTCATCTGGCTACGGTCGCCCATGAACATGTCCTGCTGGATTTGATAAATCAGCTGAAGGAGGACAACCTGTTTAAGGTGTTCTGAACTTTCCAGTCGGGAAAGTTCAAGTACAGTGAACGGATTTTTGAAGTCGATATTGTTCTTACCAACAAAGTACTTCCCGTACTGGCCCGCACTCGTGAACGGATAGAGCTGATGGCCAATACGTTTAATGTCTTTATCTTCATCTTTCAGCAGTGAATCAGCAACCATATCAACGGTGGTCAGCTTCTTGTGTACACGGACAAGATCAGCTACATGTTGTTTAAGTCGAGACTCTTCGAATGAATTCAGACCTTCTTTAGGAGCTGCCATCACCGATAACAATCCGATGATCAGATCTTCTTCACCGCCACTGGAGTCATCATCTTCAGACTCACCGAAATAGTCTTCGATCAGTTCGAAGAAGTTAAGACATGGCCTGGTTTTGGGATTGAAGTCGAGATAATCGCCCTGGTAGGTCTCACAGATATTTTTGTACGAGTCACCTACATCAATACACCAGACTTTAGCCCCGAGGCTTCTGTAGGCGGTGATAATGTAGTTTGTCAGGAATGACTTACCCGACCCCGACTCAGCTGCGATACAGGCGTTATAGTTAGTATCAGAATCAAACAAGTCCAGTGATTGGATCTGGCCAGAGCGCGATGTCAGCATTAAGGCGGGTTTGTCTGTACCTTGCCAATCTGCATAGAGAGGTGAAAGTACCATCGCTTCACTGAGTGCCATTGTTCGATATCGGCCAATGGACTTTTCTGCTGATGCTTCGTTAAACATTGGCAGAGCTGACAGGAAAATTGGCGCAACATAGTAGGTATCTGGGATCATCTTAAACTGATAGGTGTTCAGATAACTTGCAGCTTCCTGAGCAGCGCGTAACACGCCATCTTTTGAGTTAGAGAAGATTGATACCGTAAATTTGGCTTTGCAAATTGGGTCGTTGTTATCAACTTTTTCGCTAAGAAGATCGAAGCCCTCACGCAAGTTTATGAGTGATGGAACCCACTTAATTAATGGGCCACTGGTTTGCTGAACAACCCAGTTACGTTTCGAGGTGAATTTAGTTTTTTCACTTTGCTGATCAAAGAAAATCAGGCTCATTGAGATGATGCAGGATGATTTAATTCCAGTAACACCACTCATCATATCGCCGAGAAAGTATTGCGCTTGCCCGGGAAAGAATCTTTTCGGGAATTTTCGCGCACTCAATGTTTTCACAAACGTTGTCGGTGTAGGTGCTTCTCCACGAAGCTCGGAATCTGTCGGATCACCAAAACCGCAATAGTCTTTCTTAATGAAAAACATGCGATCGTGGTCGACTAACTGTTCTGAAATGTACTTGTCTTCTTGTGGCTGTACCGGCGTCCGGTCTCTCCAGGAGGCGCTTTCACCCTGGTTGCAAATGGAGCTCAGAACATCGATGTAACTTTCACGCGTCAATGCACCGGGACACAAACCAGTGATGCTCAGCGTCGTTTCGAACACATTCCGCAGCTCGTTAACGTGATTGAATTCTTCTTCACGCATTTCATAGTTATATTTGATCGGAATTTTTACTGTAATGAGAAGCACACAATTTCGGACGCGAGTCCCGGTTCGCTTCATCGGCGTTTCGGTGCTTTTCAAAAGGAATTTAGAGCGGTTATAAATTGCGTTACGCAGGATTGCGTCCCGGCAATCCATACGCAATACGTCCATCCGGTTAATTTTCTGTACGATGTTTGGGCTTGCAACCAGGTCAAACTGAACGATAGTTTTGGCGGGGAAGTTGGAAGACAGCAACGTTTGAAGGTTAGTCATCTCCTTGCCGGTTGTCCCGCTTAAGGGACGACAAACAAATCCGAAACCAACATATTTGTTGTCGCACATAAACAAATGATTGGATTCGTCATATGCACGTACAGGACACAAGTCAGAAAAACGCTTCAGGTTTTTGAGTCGCTGAAAAATTAAAGATTCACTCATAATGCCTCCAGGATTCCCAAGAAAGTGTTACTTGTTCTCGATAAAGTTTTTGAGGCCTTGTTTTGGTGAGCCGAGTACGTAGGAGCCGTCATCACGCACAATGAAAGGGATCATGCTGACACCTAGTATCTGAGCCGTAACTTCACGTCGAGCCAGAGCCTGCATATCGCAGTTCTTTACCTGGTCGAATTTCTGAGTGGAATTTCCGCTGATAATTGCGCGGTCTGCGCGGTAGCGGTCGGATGCACAATACAATTCAATATTTCGCTGCTGGCTTGCCGGGCCCAGAGCTCCGAGCGACAGAACGCTAACGGTGAATTCTTTCGGGTCGAGGTCAGCAAGTGCTGAAAGTGGGGCTGCACAGGCTTCACAACCAGGTGCGGTAAATATCATGACCTTTTTAGGCCCATCGCCCCATACGGCTGGGCGCAAGTCCGCGATATTTAGGTTCAGCTCTTTCATCGGAATGATGCTGGCGTTCTTGGTTATTTCGCTCATGGTGGTCAGAGGCTTTTTAGCCCATGTGTCATAGAGCGTTCCCTGTATAACGAAGCGGCCATTAGAAGACAGCAAATTAACTTTCCCATCAATCTCTAGTGCGATGATGCCGTTAGTAGGGACGACAAAACGTTTTACTTCCTGCGAATTCTGAGGAATGTTCTTGAACGCTTTTTCATTGAAAATCGTATCGATATTCCCGGTGTTTGTTTTTACTGTATCGGCGAATACAGAAGCTGATGCAGAAAGTGCCACCAAAAGTGCCGCAGTCGCGACATGTTTGATAAAGTTCATAGTAACCGCTCCAAATGAGAGAGGTTTCATTTTCACATATTGATTTATTTTGCCGCAGGGAAAAGGGCTGCAAACTGTCCCCAAAAAAAGGAAGTGATGAAATGTTAATATCGGTTTTAATTACTCAATTAGTCCAAATAAAAAGCCACAAAAAAGTGGCTTTTTATTTATGCTTTATTATTACTGGAAGCCAACCGCAAATCCTGCACCAGCTCCAACACCACCGGCTGTATCAGCCGACATGCTAAAGCGGACGTTTACTTTTTCATTGATAGCGTAATTCGCTCCTCCCGAAATTGCCCCCTGGTCTCGGTACGCGCCCATCGCCATGCCAAAACCCGACACGTTATTGAGGAAGGGAATTGAAGCGATAGCAATTGCGCTTGCTGAGCCTGCTTTTGCTCTTTTATCATTACGGTCAACCGTCTTTTTAAGGTCAGAGAACTTCTGGTTTGTGTAGCTATTAGCTGAAGCCAAGGTCTGTCGGTCACCATCAATCCGTGACTGGCGCTCAGTATCGACAAGGAAATCAGTCCTTGAGTTGATGACAGATTCACGGGCATCCGTATGACTGTTTGCACTTACAAGAGTTTGAGCATCGCCAGCAACTCGGGATGCGCTTTCAGTTGCAATTAGACTGTCGGTACGAGCGTTGATCGACACTTCACGCTCGTCGGTATAAGTATTAGTATCCGTGGCAGTCTGGCTATTGTCGTTACTGCTACCAGACCCTGTACCACTTCCTGTCCCGCTGCCGTCCGTACCGTTATTGTTATTTCCGCCTGTAGTAGGTGGCGTTGTGTTAGAGCCAGAGCCAATGGATGAAAGGTACGAACTGATGGCACTATCAGTGTACGCCTGAAGTGAACTAACGGAATTCATGAGCTGACCATAGTTCACCGCATCATACCGGCTGGAACCATCAGCAACATTAGTCAGTGTTCTTTGTACCGTAGCTGAACCAAACGATACGGTATCAGCACTATTGGAGAATGAACCGTTCCCAATGGAAATACCTCCATTTGAAGCAGAAGCATAATTACCAATAACAATTGCGTTATCATCGGATACAGTATTGTAGTTGCCAAGCACGATCGATTCGTCGGAATCAATGGTATTAATTGTGCCGATTGTGATGTTGCCAAATTTAAAAACAGCAGAGGGGTCATTAATCGGTGCAGCTGTAATATTGTTTAAGGAACCGATAGTCAAAGCGTAGGAACCACCACTCACCGTATTGAATGTACCCATTATAGAACCAGCGTAATTAGTAGCAGTGTTTCTGGAACCAAGAATTGCTCCCATACCTACCATATCCAGTTCGTTATAAGAGCCTATTACTTGCAATGCACTTCCTGAAACGTTATTGCTATAACCCATAACGGCAAGGTTTTGTCCTAGAACTTTATTGTCACTCCCAACCAGATTCAAATCAAAAAGACCAGTGCCAGTATTATTATTCCCGTAAACATTGAAACTATTGGCGTAGTCATTCCAGAATTGGCTTGGGTCGTAACTAAATGATAAGTCATTATTGCTTCCGGTAATAATATAGTTTGTTAACGAAGTAATTGTGTTGTTATTCCCTGAAACACTTGAGTTGCCGAGTGGTGATTTACAGTTTGATGGGGTTGCACAGGGTGTTAGCCCTGAAATGTTATTGCCATCACCATTTACAGTAACTTCGTCAATTTGGGTGCTATCGATTGAGTTATCTGCCACGGCTACAGCACAATGAAGTGCCAGAACAATAGCAATATATAATGACTTTTGTTTCATGTGCTTACCTTTTCAGTGATGGGTATTAAAAAGACGACCAAGGAATACAGCACATGAAAAAAGTAGTACCGGTATACCGGTACTACTGGACAATTATTTAATGTAACTCCCTTTCTGAGGAGGTTGTGATGTCTCACCCTGGGATTGTGCTGGAGCAGCGGCAACCGGTGCAGACATTGGTCTGATAACAGCAGTTGATGTGGCACTATTTCTTGCACCGACTTCCCAACGACGCGGCTCAATCTCGGTATAGACGTAGCCAGGGACGTTAAGGTCTCCATCTGCGGTCTCATAGGGGTCAACCAGCACCCGCATGACGATAGATTGCGTTCGGATGGGTTGAGGATCAGCAGCAGTAGCAGGCACAGGGACGTATCGACCACCATCGGCAGTATTCCGTCCACCGTTCCCGGCTGTAGTGCGCAGCCGCTTAACCTCCACAGGCTTTCCCGAAAGTTGGTTTTCAGATGCGGTGTCAATCTGCTCCTGGTAATCATCTCCATCGGTCAGGGCATACACATCTCGGACATTCATACATGTGACCGAATTGGGCATTCCCTTGCATCCATATTCATCGTTCTGGCCCAGTAGTGAGCAACCCGACATCGCAAAACCGGCACTAACTAAAAACAATGCCGATACAATTTTCTTCGTCATCATTTCTTGCCCCCAACGGTTTGAGTTTTTGAAGTAACACGTGTGAATTTCAGCATGACCCCTTTTTGCACAATAAAATCAACACTACGGCCTGGATCAATTTCAATTACAGGGAAAAGGTCACCGGCCATTTGCATATAGAAATCGGCAAGACGATTCAATGCGCCACCTACGCCAGAAACTGCTGCGCCCTGGAGTGCGTCAGAGCTCATAACCTGCTGGTAAGGAGTAGCGTCACTACTATCTCCATCGCGTTTAATACTGATTGTCGGAATACTCTGTACGTTAAAGAGCTGAGATGCAGCCTGTAGGAAGCCAGCGGTCAGGGCTCGTGCCAGGTATTGCCCTTGTTTGGTAACCAGTCGACCACGAACACCTGATTTACCATCTTCACCAACAGCGTAGGCTACGAGTGGGGCTTCAAAAACTGCACCGTCATCCCGAATGCACGTTATGACTTCCGATCTGAAATAAGCTCTTTCGGAGGACAAATCACCGAACCCAGCTGCAAGCATTCCGCATTCACGTATATCTGCACGGAAACGGTTTGGGAGAATTGCATCCTTTTTCACCCTGGCCAGCGCCGGATAAGGGTCTTTTCGTGCATCACGAGATGTTGGTGCATCCATCCCCGCAATCAAAACAGTACTTATGATCGACGTTGCAGGAAGGTAGGTCTGGTTCTCGGGGTTATCATCTTCGTCAGCAACGGGTGCGGCTTCAATATCTTCCTGTACAGTGATGATTTCAGGAGTTGCCTGGCTTGGTACTGCTTTGCCATCCTTCCCTTTCTGCTGACGCTGGTTTGCTGCGGGTTCCGGTACGACAGGGGGGGCCGCATCTTCGTATACGCGCTGTAATGTTTTCCCGTTATTGAAACTTCCTGAGTTTCTTGGCGCAACTGAAGGGGCAGATATCTCTTCAGGTTTATACAGAGTAGGGACGTTACGTTGGCCGTTTCCAGCCAGTGGTGTCGCTCCGCGAGACTGTTGTGAGTAAGGCACAGGGTTAGAGACGGTATCAACGCGTTTCTTAATAGCTGCAACCTCAGCGCCTGATTTTTTCTGGTTGTTCTCCAGATTGCTAAGACGCTGAGCTGTCTGATCAGCACCATATTTCTCGGTTAACGTTTTAATCAGTTGACCTTGCTCTTTAATGGTCTTGTCGAGTGCGCGAATTCGCGCCGCAATAGCATTCTGGCTAACTCCATTGGTATCACCATCGGTAAGGACGCTGGCAATCACTTTTTCTTGTGGCGCTCGATTTCGGGGGCCAGCTGAGTCGGGTATAACCAAGAGCAAAAAAAGAACGGCGAAAGTAAATACGCCAGCCCATAAAACCCATTTTTTATGCTTTGCTGAAATTGAGGCCCATTTCTCTTTTAAGGGGATAAGCATGATTTTACTCCGCGAGTTTAGGGCGCATGGAATCGTTAGCTTGTTCGTTTGGCTGGATGTTGCGGATAACGAAGTAAGCTTCAGTTCGCTGGCCAGGCTGGAGAGTGTTGCGACTCCATAGTGCTCTTGCTGCAAGCTGAGGATGGGTGCAGAGTGATTCATCAACCATTACTGTTGATGAACCAGTGTTTTGTGCAACGCCGATGATGACACTGAATTGACTACCCTGAAGATACTGGCCATTTGCAAAGGAGTAGCGAATCTGATCCTGGTCAGTACCCGTGCGGAAATTACAGTTCGGGATACCAACTCCTGAAGAGAGATTTCCCAGAGAGTATCCGGGTGGAATGTCCCCAAGCGCGATGGTTCGCATTATGTTGCGAATCGTCTCGATGTAATTATCTTTCTGTTCCCATCGCCTGGCTTTGACTTCGCTTCCACCATAGTTGTTATATGCCGCAGGCATAACACCAGAAGTACTCGTGTTGTTCAGCTTTCGTGAAAGCATGAGAGTGGCTTGCACCGGTGCAATTTTCTGAGGTACTAACGACACGGAGATCGCTACACTTTCGTCACCTTTCTCACTGATATAGAGACTTGCCGGGTTACTGTCTGAGGTGGAAACGTAGAGAGCGTTATCTTTTACATTTACAGTTACACCCTCCTGTTTAACTTTCTGCACTACAGGGTGTTCAAACGGTGTAACAAGCCGGTTGATCTGGTTAATCGAAATCGGTACGAGGGTGTTCACGCCAGGCGCAACGATATATTCCAGCCGAGAAGGAATGACTTCTTTTGTGAGTGGAACGGGACTGGCAATTGCAGCAGGTACTGGTTGAATATTACGGCCATCAATAGCTGGTTCACTCCCGCCATTGATAGAGTTACTTGCTGGTGGTGTATAGTTGTCAGGATATGGGCGTGTTTCTGTGCTGAGCATTGCCTGAGTTGAGGATGCTGGTCGAGAGGCGAGTTTTGCAGTGACTTTGGGTTGCGACTGCGCATCAGGCTGCTCAAATACCATGCCTTGATCAACAGACATTTCGCCCGCCGTTACGCTATGGGTCGCTAATGTGGACGACGCGGTAAGCAACAGGATAATTATGCGTTTACTATTCAACATTTAGCCCCCCGATAAGTGGCAACACTACGTTCATTTTTAAATTGGCTATTACCAATCAGAAAATTCATTTCGGCACATCCGTTTTGTTTACTGATTGCTGATTTATTAATCTCTCGCTTAAAGATTTATATCTCGGTTAAATCAACTAACGAAATTCTGTCAGGAAGTTCGAGCTGCCGAAGATTTCTGCCTTTGACCTTTGTGTTTATCTTCTTCACTTGGCAGCAACGGTTTGCCACTCTTTATCTCAATGAACGTAATAATGGGCCGGTAGCCTTTTACGTTAACAGTAATCTCGTAATAGACTGGCGTGGTCGATGGTTTGCCGGTGATACCTTCGAGAGTTTGGTTACCGGTGACATAAAAAGTACCAACTGCTAACGGGTCGGTGATAACCCCGACCGGATTAAAAGAAAGCGAGATTCGGTCGCGCTTAATTTGGTCAATCTGGTCGTCCATTGCTTTCATAACTTTTGTGTAAATTGAAGCGTCAAGAAACGGGCCGATAGAATTCTTGAGTAGATCTAAAGTGGCTGGGTTAGCATTTCCAAAACTGTCGGCTATATATAACGCCCATGCCTTCATATAAGAGCTGCTGGCGGCTTTTTCATCCAGCCAGGCTGTTTCTGTAAGGTTTGGCGGAATAATAGTGATGGGTTGTGTTTTGGCTAACAGAGCATAACCAAGTACAAGGTTTGCCAGAATCATTGAGGCAGAGATTAACTTGAAACTTTTGTTTTCTAACTGAAGTCCAACTAACCCTTTTTTGAAATTATGGATATTCATACAATAAACTCCCGGTCGAAGGATTCAGGTACAAAAGTGCCACCACCGAATGTGACTCCGAATTTCCAGTAACAGAGGTGCATAAAATATTTCTCAGAAGCTCGCGCCAGAAAACCGCCATAAACACGTGAAACTACAACACCCAGAATTATCATCGGTAATAATCGTCCAGTGATAATCCCAACCGCGAGAGCAACGAAAAATGGCATGGCTTCATCAATCGACCAAAAAAATAACTTTGGTGGTTCGTCAATCGAGTGAGAAATATAAACAGGTTCCATGATGACCTCTCATATGAATTTTTTCAGATTTATTGACGACAAAATGCGCCTATTTCTGACCAGAGCCTGCAAGCTGAGCCATCATTTGCATAAGGCCTGCTCCATCTACTGCGCCCTGAACAATGGCTGACTTATCACCGTAGACAACAATGTTTGTAGGGGTCTTTTGGATACCAAGCTGACCTGCTTCACGAACGTCGTCGGCTATCTTGCTGGACGGCCTGGCCGCATTGATACATTCAAGTAAGCGGTTCGGGTCTAAACCAGTTTCGCGGGCGATTTGGTCTAGCGGTGCGCTAAGACCGTGCCCGTCAGATTGGCTGTAGCGGAATAACGCTTTAGATAACTGGAAGAAAGATGGATTTCCTCCCTGCTCAACAGCACACTCCGCTGCTAAAGCTTCAGTACGGGAAGCCTGCCCGTGAACAGGAACATGTTTGAAAACCATCGCAATATTCCCTTGTGATGAATCCACGAGATCCATAACGATTGGGAAATGTTGTTTGCAGTACTGACATTCAAAATCGGAATACTCAATGATATAGAACTGAGCATCCGGGTTCCCATAAATACGTTCGTTGTCCGTAGAAGGCGCATAGGCGGTATCGGGTTTGTTTCCAGTCCGGTAACCGACATTGGATTGTTTCTGCGATTCAGGTTTTAGGCCCGCTGCATTAATGTATTTTGCAAATGCGTCCAGTAGTTCGCTTTTGTTGTTTACTACGGGCTTGTGAGTCTCAGCAACGATCGCTAGGTCATTAAGAAGTTGGGACTGTCTATCGATTTGGTAAGTAAAAAATGCAGCCGTGCTTACCATAACCATGAGCGGAATTCCAAATATAAGAGAGTTCAAAATGTTCTTTTTCATTTGTAGCCTCTTGATTGCTGCAATTGTTCCGGCGTATAGATTTCGTTTGGCTTTTGGACTTTGACCTGAGACGCCTCAGCAGCTTTTTGCTTTTTAAGATAGGGCAGTATGATTTCAGCCATGTCTTTGTTCAGGACATCCCGTGACTGAGGGTAAGTTGATGCCGTGATCTTCTGATTGAGGATACGGATTTTTTCTGGGACATCAGAAATTAGCAAATAGCTAATCATCCCTACGGTAAACGTCAGGCAGAGCAGGGCAGAAAGAATAAATGGTTTCGAATTAGTCATGCATCACCTCGCACAGCTAATTTAACAAACATGAAATATTGAGGAAAAAGAAAAGCACCGCAAATTGAGGTGCTTTTCTTAAGGTTAAATACGTTTTGGTAGGTTTGAAATAAGTAGAGATGAACCAATAGGAATCATTACTATCATTATGAGTGCCCCGATCATTGGAGGCACAGGTAACGGTATAAAAAGCGACAGGAGAACGCTATATACACCCCAGCCAATCAATACCATGCTACGACGGTTAAGAAACGGACTGGCATATCCAAAGTTATATCTTTTTGCCATCCACCGCATTACCCCTGCAAACAGAGACGGGATGATGACCACGGCCATGTACGGTAACCAATACATATCAAGTGTTAAACGATACATAATCATGTAGAGCCAATAATTCAGGTTCTCGGCAATGTTCTGGAAAAGCCCAACAAAGTATTTCAGTGGCCCGCCGTGGTTGGCCATGTCGCTGGGAGGAAGCTGGTAAAAATCCTTTAACGCCTTATCAATCCCCGTATTTACAAATGCTTCAGTATAATTGTCGCGAGCCTTTTGCAATACCATGACGAAATCTTTTTCGCCTATCATTTTATGACCCCATGCGATTTCTTTCAGAGCATTAGACTTAAAATACTCAACCGGAAAGAAGACAGAGATAAAAAGGAGAATCGTCGAACTCCAGATGATCAGTGTCTTTATCGTCTTAGGCCACTTTTCCTCATTCAACTTATCAGACATTCGATATCCCCAATCTTCGCCTTCCTCCCAGCCTGGATAATCAGTTCGTTGGTTAGCTTTCTCGGGAGATTTATCCGTGAAGTAATTTCACAGAAATTCAACGTGTGTTGAAGTTCCCGGCAAACGAACAAGCCAAGCTCAATGATATAGATCGCAAGCCGCTCCCAGTCATTCAGCTCCTGCTCGTTGTCCTGATGATAAGCTTTGATAGCGGAGCTCACTGCTGCACCAACGCGTTCATCAGGAGTAAGGGTTTTCAGTAGAGCTAACATTTGCCCAGTGATGCCATCAACACATGGCCAGATCATGGTCAAACCGTCATATGAGGCTTGATCATCTTTACGCTTTAATAGAGTTTTGGTTTTAATCATATTTACCCCTCGGCGCTGATACGTGATTTTTCACCACGAACCTTTTGTTGACGTTCGTAGATTGAAAGGTACTTTTTAGCGATAGTTCGGACATCGCTTAACTCGGACTCATTCCTCGGCATTAATATGACGGGGACTTTACCTTTTACTATTTTATTAGCCTGATTTATGGCCATGCATTCGAGGTTGGGTAACCAACCTAGCAGTTGAGATTGAAATAACTCGCCTTCTTCCTCCATCAATCGTTCCCCGACACTGCCGGTGATTTGTTCAGGATCTGCACCTGCGCTGGAGCCATGACCACGCATAATATATTTGAACTTTGTCGGTGGTACTCGTTTCATGACTGCTTCCTGGGCATCAGGATCTGGTGTGCGTAGCGCCGTAAAGTGGTTCGTATTGGTTATAACCTGCTTCATTTTGGCTTCTGAACCGAGACGGGCTTCGAAGTCGGAAGTCGATTGCGACGAAATAAATAAGCGGAACCCAGCACCACGGGTTTTATTCAACATTTTAATAACTTGGTCATTAATAACTTCAGCTGCTTCATCGATTAACACCATTACAGAAGCCAAGTCCTGACCACCAGGTTTTAAAAAATTGTACACAGTCGAGCTAACAGATGTTATATCAGACAGGAAAATAGAACCGACCGCAGATCCAGTCTCAGCATCTGCAAGGGAATTTAACCCCAAATACAACATTCCCCCGGTAGTGATGATATCCTGAATATTCGAAATTGGACGAGTATCATTCAGTTCATCTTCATCAGCACTGTCAGGGGATAACAACTCTGACATAAACCCTTGAGTTAGTTGACTAAGAATTGGCATCACGTTCAGAATCATTTTCTGGAAGTGTTCGCGCTGATGACCGAACATATCAATACCGGCTTCAATTGAAGTATCGCCTTTCCCTTTATTACCTTTAATGTCATTTCGGTAAATGTCTGCACATATTTCTGCTATTTCTTTTGGGCCTTTAATTTTAGACGAGTAACGGTCAATTTTCGCCTGTAAAATAATGTCGAAATCGGACTCTCCTAAAGTCTTGTGGCCGAATTTAGTGATGGCCATAATCAATAGAGATGCTAATGAAGAGATGTCAGCACTCAGTTGTGATTTAATATTGCGTAAAGTCGGTTTGATTTCACAGATTTTCATCAGCTCAACAACCGTAGTTAATGACATAATACCAAATGAAACAAACGGATCGCTCGTACTATCAGCACGTTGAATAACCGATGTAATTCTGTTAGCTACCTCGCCAGCCTGAGTGTAGTTAGTAATTGGAGATATTCGAGCTGATTTTTCAGGATGCGCCAATGAAACGTAATTATATTTCGTTGAGCGATCCACCAATTCCAGACAGAACTTCATCCATTCAGCCAGTTCTTCATCATTTTTGGGGTCAATGAGGATTAGTGGTTGTTTTTTTAGTGCGGCTTGAAGAATAAGTAGTTTAAAATATGTTGTTTTGCCTGAGCCGGTTGTGCCAGTTATAAGCGTATGCAACGATAAAAGTTCTTCAGAAATTCCGATCCATTCGTTTTTTTTACCTAGCGCATGAATCCAGCCGAGGCCCATAAAATTTTTGGATGGTTTGGCTACAAATTTCTTTATGTCACGCTTTATCAACTCAGATGCCAGTTGACCCTCATTCTGGCCCCACTCAAAGCCTCTGCAAATAAGATAGCTGTCAGGCTCACGAATCATCTGTTCGATAAATGATTTCATGTCCATTACGAGTGGTTTTGGTTTTCGCTTCAGGCGGCGTTTGTGCGTATAAATATCCCATGCTGCCGGGAGACTACGAATACCATAAGCAGCCTGGACTGCAACTGAGAGGTAACAGGGTAGAGATGGCATGTTAAACAGTGTATTAACCCCGATAGTTGCGGCTATACCTGCTGTCCAACCAAGAGTCTCAAGGCCTTCAAAATTTGTGCGCCAACGTAAGTTATATTTCCACTCACTCATCTTTATCCACCATTTGATTATGCATTCGTTCACTATTAGGAAGAATGTAGTCAACACCGGTCTTTGAATAGAAATCAAAGTGCATCAGCATAATCTTCTGCAATTGAGTAATATCAATGCCGAGTTCATCCGCAATACGTCGCTTTAAGGCAACGCTTACGGCAATGACAGGCTCTCCAGAATAGGTTCGCTTCAGCATACCTTTTGAAATCATTTCATTGCATAAATCTGTAATGTTGTAATCTTTATCAGAAACATCAGTTAAAGCAGAGTAAAGCAGATCGTTAAACTTCCCATCCATCAGCAAGTCGATATCATTATTAAGTTCTTTTCTGAGATATAAGCACTTCTGAGTACGATGGAAATAATACTGGGCTGGGGCTTCCATAAACCTTTGCCATAACCAGTTGGAGTCCTGAAGCAGAGCATAATTACGCTCATCAAAATCTTTATCAATAGCAATGATTAAGTGGCCTGATTCAATGAAAAGATCGTCTGAGTGGTCGGTAACATATTTAACGAGAAATTCTTTGGCCGCTTCAAGACCAGATACGTATAGCTGACTAAATTTATCGTAAAATTTTACGTTAGCCGGTATGTTGGCCGAAGTATCCGCATGAGCCGAGTAACCAAAATCGTTATCAGCTTTCACGTCATCCTGCCACATGGAATCATAATCTTCGTAAATTGAATAATCATCAATTACCTCACCAGACTGAATGCCGGTATCGACAGCATCCTGGTGCAGCTGAATTTCCTTTAATGCCTGACGGGTAGGTGAGGGCTGGGTCTGATCCAATGCATCGCTTGAAGTTGGTTCGTTGCTATTATACGAGTTGATGATTGAATGAAACTCAAGGGTTTCGTTCAGAGTTTTATGGTTTGGTTCTTTTATAAGTGAACTGGGTACAGAGAACTCAATCTCTGTTTGTGCCGATGCCAGGGTTTCTTTGAGGGAAAGACGGCGCTTGGGTTCATTATTCTCCGACACTGGCTTTGGTTGATTATCTTTGAGCCCTTTTGATTCCCCGCTGCCCGCCAGCTCAGTTGTTGGTGAATTAGTGTCATCCAGACAATCTTTTTGATTTTTGGTACTGGTATTTCTTTCCTTTACACGATTGTAGTCCTCATCAGAAAGCAGATTGAGCTTATGCAGCAGTTCGTGGGCGTTTTCCGGCGTAACCTGTCGGTTTCCAAAAATACTCTCCAGTGGAGATTCCTGTTCATCAGCAATGATTGTTCCGCCCTGTAAAACTGAGCGGTCGACCTCATTCGGTATTCCGGTTGACGGAACCGGCTTCTGACCAATGTAGGGTTCGCTTTCGACGAGTTTTGGCTGGTTTGGCCTCCCGGTCAGGTATTCCACCCATTTACCTTCAATACGGATGCGGCTGCTGCATGGTAGAGGGTCAACAGTATCGACAAATAGTACTTCTGGAGATATCAGAAGGATGCAGCTCAACGCAACTTTAGGGTCTTTGCTTTCTCTTGAACTTTTATCATTCAAGATATGAGGGGCAATACGCCAGTATGCAGTGTCATCGTCCTGGTGAACGTTTGGTCGACAGAGATGATAACTTAGCATCAGGTCAGCCAGACTATTCTGGGTTTGTGGAATAACAGCGCCGGAGTTCCTAACGGTCTCAATAATATCCTTGACCGCAACACCCCAGACGATGAATACGCCATAGGTAGTCACCCATACAGGGCTTCCTGGCTTGTTGGGAATCCAATCTCCTTTTTTCAATCTATGGCGCATGGCATCAACTACACGCTGAACCGCAGGTACACCTGACTGGCTTGCACGAATCGCATCACCGGCGTATTGCCGCATATCATAGTTAACGGATGCTGAGTCGGCGGCCTTAATGGTAGTGAGGATCTTGTTTTTAACGTCCTGACCACTGATTTTTTCTGCATTGAGCTGCGCACTGGCATTCAGTGCCCGGGTCAATTCATTGAAAATATCATTCCCGCCGTTAAGAAGGTAAACATGCATTTCTTTTGGCATGATCATCAACAACATATTGCTCGTGCTGGAGGTATGCTGGCGGTGACGGCCTGGTTTCCATACAAGATAGTATCTTTTTACATTGTTCTCTTTTGCCCAGACATGGATTGGTTCATGGCCTGGAGGCCAGTGAATTTTCCCGTCTTCGTTCCATACTTCAAAATCGGTAAATGGTTTCCCGAGGTCATGAAGTAGCCCACCAGCTGCGACTGCAAGTCGCCATGCTAATGCACGATTTGATTTATGTACGGGAACCGCCATTGAATCAAACTCGATGTTTTTAGAACGCCGGATACACTGGAAACACACTTCCAATGAATGACGCAACAATCCGGTTGCAGCACGGTGATGATGGTTTTCGGATGCCGGGAAGAGGTGAACAAAGTTAGCGAAATTTATCAGCATAGGAAGAATAAGCTGATTAAACTCAGAGTCCCTAATATCCAGTTCTCGTTTAATCGCCATCACAAGTGGTTTCTGGTAATGACGTAATACGTACTCACCCGGTACTTGAGCCGGGAATCCGATTTCGCTTGCCGGATAGCGCATATTATCTCGTGATGAAATGAGTTTCCCGATTTCTTCATCTACTGACATATCGATTTCGTCACCGAATAGATCAGTGGTAGCCTTTTTGTTATCAGGCAAAAAAGTATTCAGAATATTTTTAATGTGTCTCAGCATTAAAAGATTTCTCCGGTTAAGTACCTTGTAAGTTAACCGATTGAGAAAAAAATCGTGCTGGAAAATGACGACGTTTTGTCTTCATAAAACATAACGTCAAGGGTGAGAAATTAAGATAATGACGTTGCTATCCAATTGGAGACTAAGCAATGAAATTGGCGAATAAAATTGTTTTGCCCCTGCTGGTGGTTATTACCGGCGTAATCACCAGCGGTTGCAGTGGGACAGGTAAGCCACAACGTACTTACCTCGACGAAACGCGCAATCTCCCCGCCAGGGCCGAGTACCCCTACCAGTATCAGTACTCCGAATCCTGGCGTGGTACAGAACGCGGTGGCGCGGCTATACGTTACCCTGGGTATGAGCATACGCTCGTGAGTCCGTATGCCATCAATGATCCATCCGGGAAGCGATATGTGGCACATGACAATTACACCCAGGTCTTGCTCACTTCAGTGGCAAACACAAAGTATGCCAATGGGCCGCGTGGCACGTTCACACAGACCCCAGCATTTTGCGGGGAAAATACCTTTCTCCTTCCTAATAACACACAGAACGCCAGTAGGGCTGAATACCTCCGTATCAAAGATAAATACTGCTCAACACCTGGCTATCGGTTAAGTGCCCACGAATTAAATGTGCTTTCCAGTGGTGAACCGGAAGAGCTGCGGAAATATCGAATTCAGATGCAGATCGATAACCAACAACCTAAGTCCTAATCCATCAAAATGCGAGGGTACAATGGATAAGCAAAGAAATGAAAAGTGCAGTTCTGGAAATAAAACAATTTTTGCCTGGGCCGGGGGAATCGTTGTTGTAATCGGAATGGTTTGGTTGATGGTAATTAGTTTTATCTCGTACAAAACCCAGGTGATGACCAATCAACTGCTGGATAAAATTAGTACATCGCTGGCCAAGAACCCCGCAGCTCAACAGGGAGTGAACGGAAATATTCAGGACGAAGTAAAGGGTGCTCTTAAGTCTATCGCCGACCAAAAGCTCGCGGAAGAACGAAAGGCACTCTATAAAGGCTGGGACAAAGCAAATAAAAATACTGATAGCCGTTATATCTATGGCGAGCCTGGCGCTCGGTTTTCGTTGATCAACTATGAAGATCTGGAGTGTCCATTCTGCAAACGCTTCAAAGAAACGCCGAAGTATATCGTTGATACCGCGACAGCCGGGGCTGTTAACTGGGAATGGCGTCATTACCCTATGTCATTCCATGAGCCGGTCGCATCGAAGGGCGCAGCTGTTGCTGAGTGTATTGCGGAGCAGAAAGGGCCGAGTGCTTTCTGGGCCGTTACTGATTATTGGTTTAACCATACTGAAACAAACGGTAAAGGTTTTAAGGATGCGGACAGCATCCCAGCACTGTTTGAGGTAGACCAGGCGAAATTTGATACCTGTATGGGCAGTACTGAAGTGATTAAGCGCATTAAGCAGGATATGGAGGCCGGTTCAGCTGCCGGTGTTGATGGTACACCAACCACGATTGTGCGTGATAATGTCACCGGTAAAGAAGTCTCTGTTGTAGGCGCACAGCCCTTCTCAAAATTCGTTGAAGTGATCCAGTCTATGGTTGTCGATTCTCAGAGAGACACATCAGGCGAAGCCTCACCAGCTCAACAAGATAAATAGAAATAAAAAAGAGCCCTGAATTAACCAGGGCTTTTTTTGTCAGATTATCACTACTGAAACATTTCGCTCAATACGACTTCGGTATTCTTCTAATAGCTCCATTAACGAAGTATTGATGTTTACAGATTTCTTGGTTCTGGTAATAGTTACGTACAGCAGATTAAGTTCGTCAATAATTACTTCCCGTGGCTTCTTCATCACAACGGCTTCTATAATGGATGGGAAGTCGTCATTGATGATGACATGGTCAAATTCCTTTCCCTTCGAGGTATGGGCTGTGGTAACAATTAAATCAGCTTCCTTTTCTGTTCTGGCTTCATTCATCCTCATGGTCTCAACCATCCCGGGGATATCAGCATAGACTTCCATTAACTTAATCGCCCGCACCATGTCCACGTCCTTGGTGGTTTCTGCGATCTCTAAAAAATTTGCCCAGTTCCCGTATTCCGTAGTGATACGGTTATTTTTAATAGCAGCAATGTTACCTGTTTTTAGCGCATGTAAATCAAGGAGCTCGTCGAGACGGTATTTTGAAATACCTCCATTCCACATCACCCGTTTGCCCCACATAATCGACTCGTAGGCAGATTGTATGACTCCCATGTAGGTGCGGCTGATGATGGCGTAAAAGTTTTGATCCTGTATCGCCGATGGCTCAACGATAGCATCAAGACTACCCAGGCCTACCAAGGGGAACGTTTCACCCTTCATTGACAGCACAACGTTGGCCAGTGCTGCAACAAGAGGCCCAAACCGGAATGACTTAGTCAGGCGCATAACCTGAGCCCCGTGGTCTTCAACAATCTCAAGGGCGTTTTCCGCACCGCGCCAGCGGTTTATCACTTGGTGCTGGTCGCCGACAAAAACTTTGCAGCAGTTGTTTCTAAGAACGATATCGATCGTTACCGGATTTGCGTCCTGCGATTCGTCGAAGAGAATGACATTGTAGAACTGGTCTAGGGCTGGGTTCGATAACTGGAACAACTTGAGGATGGTATTCGGTGAGCAATAGGCATCGTTGAGTGGGTCAGATTGCATTTGCCATGTACGTTTTGCTGCACGTAGCGCTTGATCCAACCTGCTTTGAGATATTTTATCGGTTTTACTTAAGTCTTTAAGTACGTGTTCAGTAGTAATTTCGTGTTCATCTGAATTCATGAAATGGGTAAGCCCATTTATTGCAAGCTTAACCACTCTCCAGTCATCTTCACCCATCATTGCGCGGTATTCGCTCACGGATATAAACTGTCTGTATTTATGAGCAAAGTGTTTGTACCGGGTCACGGCCAAACCATGAGATGTTTTACACTCGACGTTTTTTGGGAATTTCTTTTTTGCATCATCTTTAATAGCTTTATTAAAAACGATATAGAGAATTTTGAGTGAGGGGTTTGCATCCGCGAATTCTTTTAGTGTAAAGGTCTTACCAGACCCCGCGTATGCCTGTACTGAAACAATACTGCCAGGTGTAGGTTTGAAACCTATGATCACGTTCTGTTCATCAGTTACCGGCATCAGAATTACCTTTATGTTAGATATCGTTTCATAGTACCTTTTGACACGGCGCGAATGATTTAAAAATGGGGGCAAATTGTACCCATTTTTAAGAATACAAATTTATCTGTTCATGAGTAATACAATAAGATAGTACCATCAAACTATTACTGCGGCCCTCAACAGGAGGTAATCTATGTTTTATTTATCGTCCTTTGTCTGGATGTCAATCTGGAGTCTGATTTCGATTTACATCTATTACAAAGATAAAAAGGCCGCGACTGCTGGCGAGTACCGTGTGGATGAACTGACGCTGGATGCGCTCATTGTGCTGGGCGGGTGGCCAGGTTGTTTCATTGCTCAACGAATGTTTAAACACAAAACACGCAGTGCTTACCAACGTCGGTTCCGGGTTATCGTTGCGGTCTGGATAGTTCTTTACATCGGATTATGGAATTTTCTATGGGCGGGAAATAAAATATGAAGATGTAAAAAAACCGGCCAGAGCCGGTTTTTTTTACATCCATGATGGTTACATGAATGCCGGTAAAGTGGTTTGCACTGCGTGGGATGCGGCCATCATGCCATTGATAATGTCCGGTGAGTAGTACAGGGAGATCGCACCACCAACAGCAACCGCCAGTGACATCAGACTCTGACGTACAACAGCAGCTGCGAGACCAACCAGAACGATAAGACCGATCAGCACCTTACCCAGAGAACCCTGCATGTAATCAGAGATTTTGAGCCATACATCGTCAAAACCTGCCTGGGTTGAACCAGAAGCGTGAGCGGTAACAATGGCAAGAATCAGAATGCCGGTGATCACCAGCGGGGTTTTAAACTTCTCAAATTTGATAGCGTTCATTTAAACATCCTTAATAACGAGTTTTAATAATTTCGATCTTTGGATGTTCTCCAGCTATTTAACGAGTTTGAGCCGGGAACTTTATTAATATAAAATTTGTTTTGTTTGATTTCATTGTTAAAGCAGGGCGTTATACAATAGCAATGTGTGATATAAGGTGACATTTATCCGTGTCTATTAACATATATGAAAATCTGGATGAAAACTTCTTTTTGAGTATGAAAGCCAACTTTACTAGTGTCACATTTAAACGAGGTGGATATGTTGAAATCAGAGGTGTTGGTCAGTACGTTGACATCGTTGGGATTATTATTTTTTTCTACTTTTGCACAGGCTGATAATCCAACAGAAGTAATGCTACCGGCTGGTGGCGTTAGAGTCGTTGTCGGATTTTCACCTGAAGGGTCTGCACAGAAAGCAATACTGGATCTGATCAATTCAGCTCAGCAGGAAATCCGTATGGCGGCATACTCTTTTACGTCACCCGTAATTGCGAAAGCATTAATTAATGCTCACCGAAGGGGAGTAGATGTCAGGATCGTAGTTGACAAAGGGCAAAATAATAACCGATATGCAGTCTCGACTATGAATACAGTAGTTAACGCGGGCATTCCGTTACGGACGAATGATCAATTTCTTCTGCACCATGATAAGTATTTGTGTGTTGATAGGATATCTGTTGAAACCGGTAGTTATAATTACTCAAGTTCGGCTTTCAATAAAAATAGTGAAAATAGCCTTGTACTTTATAACGCACCAGATGTTACAGCGCTGTATCTGGCCCACTGGGAATCTCGTTGGACTGGTGGTGTGGATTACATACCTAATTATTGAATTTTAATCAGGGTTCGGGATGAACCCTGATTTTATCATTTAAGAAACGCTTCAAGTTCGTCCATATCCAGGTCGTTATAAAATGAACGCCAACCTTTACGGGCTAAATTCGGATGCAGCATTTTGATGTTGCTTAATGGCATAATGCTGCTTAGTCCCATTTTAATAAAGTATTCATATACCAGGCGGCTGTACCGGTCAAAATCGGTAAGCGGTCTCGACAGAAGGTATGCTGCCTCTGACATAGTCAATCCCTGTATATGCAACCTGTAACCCAGCAGACGGCTGCATGTATCGCGCATAACACCGCGTGTTAGCGGGAATAACTCATCACTTACAAGATGTTCAGGTAAGTGAGTTCTCGGGCACTGAACAGGATTTATACCCCTGATATAGCACTCATCATTCTCAAGGATACAAAACTGGGGTTCCGGGCCGGAAAAAGAGTTACCAAGAAAGCCGCAGGGATCGATCACGCCACCACCCTTAAGTGCTATCCATCCGTACTGAGTTTCAGTGACTTGGTATAACCCACGATCTCCTGGATTGATGCGTTCTTTGACCTTTTTTCGACGTGTTCCTATAGTAGCAGTTCCGGCAATTACTCCCTGATCTACCAGTGCTCGGCATACGATGTAGGATCTCGCCTCTGACCATTCAATCCAGGGTAAACCAATGTGGTAACTGGTCGAAACCAGCCTTAAGCCGTCGATGCATGAATCTGTCATGTAACTTCTCCCGAAAAAAAAGCGCACCAAAGATGCGCTCGTATTTTCAATTCAACAGTCAGGCTTTGGATTTTTTGGCCAACTTGTCCGTTTGCTTAGAAAGTTCCTTTTTTGTGAATTTGAGGGAATCGGTTCGTTTATCAGGATCGCCAACAGCCTGAAGAATCAACGAGTAGGAGTTTTCGCCATTGAGTACAAAGAGGTCGGTTGCCTGCGACCATGCCCCCTTGTTTTCAGAACGCTGTACCCGCAGGATATTTCCTGGGAGGAGTGAGACTGACCAACCTTTTTCATCAGAAAGGTATACGTTGACCTTACCTTTCGATGGTAACAAGAATACTTTTGATGAAAAGGTTGAATAAACGAATACCGTATTTTGTCCCTGCGAATTGTATTCAACAGTTTTAAAGTGCCCACTATAGTCCAGGTCAGCGCCAGTAAGCGCATTCTTCTCCTGAACAACAAACTGTTGGGCTGTATAGCCTTCTGATGCTGCTTTATAGTCTGACGTAGCAGTAGTTTTAGTGGGTTCCGTATAACCGAACTCAGCTGGGTCAATTTGATGGCCAGAGGTATCTTTAGTGATGTTTTCAACACCTGCAATATCACGTGTGGTAGGTGATGGCGGTGTTTGAACCGGGTTGGTCTGCGCCGCAGCGTGTTGATTTGGTTCTGCTGTAACTGGAGCTGAAGCCGGGGCTTCACTAGTGGCCCCAGATAGTGCTTTTTTAGCGATTTCCTGTGCAGGAGTTATCTCAACCGTTCCAGGTTGCTCTGCGTTTTGTGAAACCTCGCTACCGTCAGTAAACCCAGGTTCAGCCTTAATTGAGTCAACCAATGACTGCGTAGCAGGATCTGACTTAGATACAACTGGTGAATTTGCATCCGGGTTAGCTGGTGGCGTGGTTGTGGCCATTTTTAGCATCTGATCGCCAAGATTATCAGACGATGCAGGGGAAACACCGGCGCTATCTTGCTTTGTGACAGTAGGTTCACTTTTATCATCATCAGGGGGCGCTGATGCGGGTTCCTGTTCATTATTTGTGATAGGAAGTGTCAGTGTTGGCTGAGGCCCAGCCTCATCGGTATCAAGGTCATCGTCATCCACATCGATACCATGTTGTTTTGCAATATCCGGGTTAACGCTGATCCCACTCTTTGCAACTTCGACGATAGATAGGTTCGGTTCTTTGTCTGGTTTACCATTCATTAAAATAAATGCGCCTAATGTGCTTACCGCAAAGATACCGGCAACCAGGATACTCAAGGTTTTTTTAGAAAATCGCGCCTTAACACTGGGGGTTTCATCTCCAGCATTCTGCGCTGCGCGTTCGCGTAATTTCTCCTGGCCGTATTCAGCACTTGTGCCACGTTTTTCACTCGTCATTGAAAACCTCGTTGATCACTATTCGTTCTGGCCGAAGCCCCAACTCACGGTGTATATGAAAGTGAGCATGATATGGAAAGCCCCATAATCGCGTGAGATGGTTGCCCCGGAATTGATTAGGAAAATATGCTCTCGCGATAATAAACGGATTATATCTTGAGGGAGGTAGCTCTCGAAATTTTGCGGCCTGAAAACGACCGCAAAATGAGATGGTTTTCTTGAAAATAGATTTCTAGAGGTTACGGGTTCCTTTACAAATTGGGTAAGCCGAGCAACCATAGAAATAATTTCCATCCGACATTCTTCTAACCATTTTGCTATGGCAACGGGGACAGCTAGGTATGACATTAAGATCGTATATTTGATTCTCACCTGGACCAACATTTATTATCTCAGTGGCAGGCGGGGGGATTTCTTTATCCTTGATTATTTTCAGAAGTCTGGAACCATCGATAAGCGATAATGTTCCTTTAACATTTGCGCTAAGAGCGAATTCCCATGCATCCTGAGTAAAGAACCCAGAGGTGATGATATAACCCCGCTCATATGCATTGGCTTGCACTACACCGTAAATTTCGCGGACTACCGAGACTCCTACTTTGCTGGTTTTCCATAATTTGCACTGTACCATTTCGCGGCGACCATCTTTTTGCAGCAGAATGTCGACTCCGCCGTCAGCTCCTGTATTAGTCAGAGTTGCTTTGTAGCCATTGAGTTCGAAATGCAGTCTTATAATCTTTTCGAATTGCTCCCATGTCATATTCGAGAGAATTTTCTGGGAATCATTTCCATCCTGAATGGAGGAGTAAATTCGACGTACTTCAGCAAGTTGTACATTTTTTAGCAATGTTGCGACAAACATCATCATCGAAAGGGTTAGAGATGCGCCTCGAAGGATTTCAGGGAGTATGTTACTCACGCCTACAGCAAAACGATTCATTACGAGTGCTAGGTCATCAGTACTGCTTGCAATAAACTGATAATACAAATCGCCTGGAACGTACACATAATTAGTAAGAGAAAGAATATATAGCAAGCAGGAAATCGGGAAGCCGATATACCACCGGAAAAAATAGGTTTGCTGGCTAGCACCACTGTTTCTCCATGACTGGATATTAAAAATAACGCCGAAGACTTCCTTTCCTGTACGGGTCATCGACATCTGGAGAGACAATTGTGTAATAAAGAGGCCCGCAATGACCAACGGGCCATCATGTAGAAAGAATAAAGCTAATGACGCTAGCAGGAAAAAGCACCACTGGAATTTGGCGCATCGGGACATTCCTTTTGCTGCCAATTTTCTAAAAACCATATGGTCACCATTCATTCAGAATTAATTCTAAGAAAGGTGCGCCTCAGTATCCCATTACAGTTATCAATGAATACATCGTAAAACATGACTGATAAACAAATCAGGGCAAATGTATAAACGATGATTTCTTCAACATATGGAAAATCAGGGTAAATCGCACCTAAATAAATTGCTGACAGTACAAGATACCCACCCCACAATTGGAACAACCGTGGTCTTACTAACAACCATGTGAGTAACGCCAGTACCACTAAGTTTGCAATGCCTATGGCGTTGATCGTCTTTATGGAAGTGAGCGGCACAAAGTACAGAACGCAATAAACGCTACATATCAGAATCACAATGGCGTAAATCACAACACGCTGGAGTAGAGAGTTCATGGTTTCCTCATACACTTTACAGGCCTGTATAACAGAATACCACCGTGTAGCGATTGACGAAGCATATCAGTGTATCTAGTTAATCATTCTCATCTCCCTCACAAGCAATTTGGCTCGGCATCCAATAAGGATGATTTGAAGTCTTGACGTAACTGAACACCATTCTGCATGGAACGCTCGTTAAGTTCGCAACTATCATACTTCTGTCACTGTTTTCAAGGAATTCAGCGCCAGAAAGTTCATTTTCATTCCAGAGACCAGCATTAGAAAGGGTTGCCATCGCATCTGGAAGCGCGTTTATTGCCTTGGTTGCGGGAATTGGTAATTTATCCCGACTTCCACAACCCAGGATAAGGAAGCATAAAAGAACAGTCGTGATAGATTTCATTCTCTCTTCCTCATTTTGGTGTTGTGGGTATTAAAGAGGTCGATGGCTTCAGTTCCCGTGATGGGTATCCAGTAAGGAGGGATGGCTGGAGCCTCATAAAATGGAATTCTCCCGCAGCCTGCTACGGGTAGAGAACAAACAAACAGGATTTCGTCGAACTGGTTTTCAAGTGCCCACAACTGGCTGTACCCAACTAATCCATTTAATTTTGCTTCATGGTGAATTTTCAGAATCGAAAATACAGCCTTCGCAAAACCAAATGGTGGGTTACCAAAGCGTATTGGATCGATACCCAGCGATGTCAGTGCAGACTTCGATATATCATTAAACCTATTGAATAGCGCAGAGCCATGTTCATGGTCTGTTCTTAGGGCAAAAGGAATAGTATTGTCGGGGCTAATTAAGCATTGCTCTTTGAATTGACGGAAACCAGACACACGTTGGATATGGCATTCGACTGATCGCAGAAACAAATCAGGCACACAAAAATCATGAGCAGTAAAACCTTCGAATCCTTCATCGTTACAGAGCTGGTTTGTTAACCTGAACCACAATTGGTAGGCAGATAGTACCTCCTCGTAAGTGCTTCTGACCTCCACATTATTGGTTTTGTAAAAGGTTTCGATCATCATGACTGATTACCTTTGATGCGGCTGCTGTCGTTGTTTAATGGAACGGTCACCTGAATCCCCACGCGCCAGAAAGCCTAAATTGACGATCCTGAAATTTACTCGCCCTACGAGACTATCATGGGGAATGAGACCTCTGAGGTTCCTAGGTGTGCCAGGGGGATTGTCCCAGTAACGGGAATCAAGCGAATGGTCTCGGTTATCACCGGCCATAAAGTAGTATCCTTCGGGAATGATCCATTTCTTACCCGTTTTCACGTAGCCGATACGGTTATCTGTCTGGAAGATATAACTTTGACCGGCAGTGTCGGTATCTGCCTGGTATTGAGTAGTAAAACCATCTTTTTTAATCTGGTTTCCGTTTTGTTTACCGTTTATCGAGAAGATTTTCTCTTCGTTGTATGTGACGGTATCGCCAGGAATACCTAATACGCGTTTGACATAGTAAACGCCGGGAACAGAAGGGGCGTTAAAAACGAGTACGTCCCCACGCCTAATAGCGCGATGATCGAATAAACCACCTACACGCTGAGCGATAACCAAGTCTCCAGGTTTTATAGTTGGGTACATGGATTCTGTCGGGATCAGGAATACACCGCCGAGAAACTGAAAGGACACAATAACCGCAAGCGACAATGAGGAGGAAACTATCAACCAATGTTTTGGACGACGAGACCTTATCAGCTGATAAGAGAGGTAAAGTGCAGAGATGATAAAAACAATAATTAACGGTTTCATGGAGTTATATACCACGCTTAATATTTTTTGCGTAATTAGAGAGCGATTTACCCAAAAACAGGTATACGAGACAGGTGAAAAGGTAAACAAAATGGATGCTGGTGGTTTTTTGGGCTAAAGTGAAAAATTGGTTCGCCTGCCCACCAGCTAATGTGTAATTGAGTTGAACTGTTGGTTTTTCAGCATCGACATAAAAACTTCTAGTTTTCATGAAGGTTAACGGCTTGAAAAATACTTTATAACCAACTCGTGCATAAATTGTGCATGTTGTAATGGTTATTACCAACGGCACATAGAATGGAATAATTGTATTGAGCCAGCACAATAATGACCACACCAGCACTGAATCCAGTAGAAACCTGGCAATAGAGTTGGCCTGCGTTCTGCCCGCTACCACCATAATGGGTATAAATTTAACCATGAAATCCACCATAGTTATACTTGTTTACACCATCTTATAGACAGACAAATTTTCTCCGACTTTTTTTGAACGCAAAACGACCCCGAAAAACGGACATTATATGGTCAGGAATTTCGATAGTTTAAGAGAACATGGTAAATTTTTTCTATCGAAATTTGTGGAGAATTGAAATGAGCAGTGATGCCACTAAGATGGTTGAAGCCTTTGTTAAAGACCCATTAAGTTACGATAGATTTGGGCCAGAGCTTATTTCAAATCAAAAATGTGTCCTCAACATCAATGGGCATGAAATGTCAATTGATGAAGCAGTTAAGATGAGTGATATTGAAAAGTCGCTCTTAGATGAAATTTACCATCTCATAGACGCAATGACAAAAGCGGAAGTCAATTTCTCAAAGGGAAAAAAGAATCTTTTTCGTCGGATGTTCGATCATTTAACAGGTTCCGAAATCTTACGGAAAGCCCAGCTAGATATTTATAACAAAGTAGTTATGAAACTATGCGAACGGATACCTGATCATTTCAAAATGCTAACCGCTCATGCTGAAATCACGAAGGGTTTGGAGGCAATCTATGCGCAAGATATTCATCAGCTAGAGGTTTTCATAGATGTTGTTGAGTCATATCTGAAAAATAAGAACGAGTGTGACTATAGTGTCACAAGCAATGAATATATGGCAATTAACAGGCTACGGATAAGAGTTAATAACTTTCAGGGAGTTCTTGTTGGTTTAAAACTAAGTCAGGTTCAAGCACAAATGAGCTATGAAACAGCTGTCGATGTAAAAGATAGCCTTCGAGATATTAAAGATAATTTATTACCTATGTGGGAAGGGCAGGCTAAGAACATCAACGCCAGTGGTGTTTGTAGTGGTATTGATGAAGTGGCTCATGAAAAATTCAAGAAGCTGGTCAATAAATTAAATAAGAACATAAGGTGAGATAACATGAAGATCATAAATAGTATTGATATATTAGATGTCAAAGTGGCTAAGGAATTTGATAAATATGCTGTTGATGTAAGTATGGAATCATCAATAAAAGATGCAGTCAGATCTTTCCAGATTGGTGATATTGATGCCGCGCATAACTTTGGACGATTGGAGGACACTACTGATATTAATTATCTTGATAACCTCCTTCTCAGCGTCAGCTCATCATCTCAGGGCAAGAAGGGAGAGACTCTGAATGAGATTGTTGCACTGGCTCGTGAAGTCAGTAATGCAGTCGAACCAAGTTATCTTCAAAAGAAACTGTCACGGATACCGTATGTTGGGCCTTTCATAATGAAAGCCATCGGTCTTCATTTTAGTGCAATGTCAAGATTTGATTCAGTTAAAGGACAAATCGATATTTTAACCTCGGATATCGAAAGCATATCGGAGGGGTTGTTTGAAATGAATAAAAATATTGATGGAATGTATGACCAAGCTTTAACTAGTGTAAAAAATACAGGGGTTAACATTGTAGCTGCCTATTACATTCTGGAGAAGTTACAAACAGTTCAGGCTTCTATTCGTAAGGAACTAAAAAATCAGCCTGATAATACCATGCTGAGCATGGAAGCAATGAATATTGAACATCAAATCGCCCTCATAACAAAACGTCGAAATGACATGATCACGGAACAACAAAAGGCATTTGAAGACCTAAAGATGATGAAAATGATGAAGTTCAATAACCTCTCGATGGTAGACCAGTTTGAAACTATTATTAAAGTAACGATACCATCTTCTAAACGCAGCCATCTTATTATTGACCAGGCCGAAAGGAGTGATAAAAGCTCATTACTGATTCAGGCAATTGGTGATTCTGTAAATCAACAAGCCAGACGTCAAGCTTTGTTAGTAAAAGAGAGCAGTATTCGTGTAGCCAAAACAGCTAATCGTACTGTATATGATGTTGAGACAATTGATTACATATCAAACCAGATCAATGAGGCCGGTCGAGAAATTAAAAAAATCCACGACCGAGCCAAGACGCAACATACCCAGCTTGAAGCTCGCGCAGCGCAATGGAAGGAGAAGCGTTTTATGGTAGCAAAAGAACTGTCTTCCAAATAATAGTTAAATTTAGAGGATGTGCTATGGCTAGAATCAGACAAAGTAATCCATATGATGATGTTGAGAATGCTATTAGACGGAAGCGTGATAGAGCTATATATTTTACCTTAGCTATATCTCTAATCTTCGCTATTATATTTCTAATATTATGGTTTTGTATTCCATCAGACATGCCAGTAGATGAGCAAGTCAAACAGGTTTCTGACGATATATTCAACATTCTACGCTCCAATGAGTTAGTTCCTGAAAATGCTTTTGATACGATAGGATCATTTATTTCCATATATGGAAGAGTTGGTGTGGGTGTATGTATATTGATTGTAATACTAGGGGCAATTATTAATGGGAATGGTTTACAACTTGAGATAATGACAAGTTGCATAGTATTGTTTGTAGGGTTTAATTTATTTATTGCTGCATTTGGTGATGAGCCTCATAATTATAAATACAATACCGACAAAATAAGTACTGCTATGAAAACTGGAGACTTGGACTCTTTGTATGAAATCTATGGAGACAGAGGGAGTTTACTAAGAAAGTCAGTTGAAAAAGCACTTGCAGATCCTAAACCAGCTACTGCAAAAAAACTGGGAGATATCGATGGCCTGTTACTCAGAGGTGTAATAATTACTGCTGAAAAAGTATCTGATAGCAATTATAAAAATCATCTTGGAAACTTGGTTTTGTTAATGCCTGAATATAAAGAGGATAGTGTCAAAGACAAAAACACACTGTTTGATTCACAACTTTATAAAGCTATTGATTACCATATTTATGACATTGGTTACAAGTCTGGTGCGCTTGCTTCAAATCCTCTTTCTGCTTGGAAGTCGGGAAATGATCTTAAATCCAATTATATTAAATATATTATAAAAAGTACTGCTCTAATATTTTTTATACTTGCCGTAATTTTTGTGGTGATTATACTGCTGACGGTTAGAAATGGCCGTAGGCTTACTTATTTGATAGAGTCTAATATTAAATATCTGTCGAAATAAAATAAAACGCCCTTAAGGGCGTTTTATTTTTGTGTGCTTATTTACCATCCGTTTCATCATCTACTTTCTGAGTCATGATTGGAGGCGGCGCTTCATTATCAATTTTCCTACGGCCTTCATCGCTGAAGAAGATTTTCCAGATAAAGTGCCCGACAAAAAGGATTCCGCATCCTATAATCAGCGCCCAGTCGAAAGTGTCAAATGGTCTGTTAAAATAATCAAACATATAGTTCTCCAGGGTAGAGTTCGTGACTAAGCCCGTTAAACGTTGTGTGGATAATTGCTCCACCAGACCGGGCAATGCAATTCATTGTTTTTTTCAGACCATCCGGCATCTATGAGTAATCTCTTCACAAAAAATGGCTGGTTTCTGAAGATATCTGTAGAAATTGATGTAGCTTTAATGACACTTCCTTTTTCACCAGGTTTTGTTGGTTTCTCGTAACGCGTTATACCGATATGCTGTAGACGTGACCTAATCGCGCCATCTGTCCTATTCATTTTCTTGGCAATCACTTCTATTGAACGATGCTCAGATAGAAGTGTAATTAAAAACTTATAGTTTCCACATACCCATTTGGCTGGTTTTTGTGGTTCTCTTTGGTTCCGTTCAGGCACTGATCTTTCCTTAATTTGTTGTGGTTTTTCACTATCACAATCAATGTCAGTTCTGGCCGGGTAATTTGAAATGGTTTTATCTGGTACGGTTTCATAGATAATTTCATTAAGCACTATATGCTTGCTCCACCAATCTGGGGCGGTAAGGTCGAATCCATCAATGTGCCAGCCGAATTCGATTAGTGGCAGGACATCAAGAAAACGTTTTTTTGATAATTTCGCAGAACTTATTTTTTTATTTAACCATATAACCGTACTAGATGAATCGTCTTCAGCGCCCACGGTAATCATTCCAAGCTCTATAAGTTGCTGAAGAGTGGATTGATGGCTTCTTAAGGTAAGCTCGGCAAGTGCCGTTTTACTGATACCATGTTGTATCGCCTTAAGTAAGACCCGAGTATCGTCAGGAGTCCACGGTTTACCGGTAATGAGGTGTGAAGATGTTTTCTTATGTAGCTGATCAGTATCCTCATCTTCGGGTACTAACAGGCTTGTGTTTCTTGTTCGCCACCATTCTGGAGAGTACAGAACATTTTCACCATTTATGCAGTGTGCTACCCATCCATTATCTAGCAGGGTTTTAAGAGTTATACCTGAAGCTGGTTCAGCCGGTGGCACTCTGATTGAAGAGTTAGGCTTGAGGGTAATTTCGTTAGGCTCGGAGAGATTTTCTCTTATGAGAAGGTATAAATCCAACTCGATACATCTTAACTGGATTATCCTTTCATTGTATCCAAGAATGGACGTAAGCGCTGCAAATGAGTAACCATCCTTAAGCCCTTTTATAAGCTTCAGATCTTCAGCTGGTGACCATGACGGTAATTTCTTCTTCATTCACTTGCCTTAGAGTGAACTAAATATTTCTGATATTACTTGTAAATCAATAATTCTTGAATCGAGAATGGGGGCGTTTTGAGGTGTATAAATCGCACTTAGACTCGACCATTTAGTATCCGTGGTTGAAGAGCTCCTCAACTCCAGCATTTACGACATCCTGGTTTCCAGGGATGTAACGTGGCCAGCCTTCTACCTCTTTGATGTTCTTAACGATAACTCCTTCGAAGCCAAATTGATCTGCCGATATATCAACAATATGGAATTCATCGTTGTTGGAGATCTCACACCAGTAATGACCGAACCCGCCATACATAGTGAATAACCCGCCGTCAGATTTCCCATCGC
The DNA here is from genome assembly GCF_009495675.1 of Citrobacter sp. S39. Classification (NCBI taxonomy): domain Bacteria; kingdom Pseudomonadati; phylum Pseudomonadota; class Gammaproteobacteria; order Enterobacterales; family Enterobacteriaceae; genus Citrobacter; species Citrobacter sp. S39. The sequence goes on along the minus strand of NZ_CP045556.1, from coordinate 133,007 downwards.
CACCTCTAATCACAGCTGATAACCCTTTGCTATGTGCCAGACGAGCTAATAGCAGACTGGCAAATAGGCATGTGCCCGTTGTGTCATCGGTATCACAGTCAGCGAGGATACCGTTCAGTAATGCCCGTGCTTCAGTCGCAACATCATTAATGAGGTTTTTCATCAGGGTTACTTATCGCAAATCGGTTTCAGGGGATTCTGCCAGACAGGCCGTAGCGTGACAATTTTTTATGACCCCAATAGGGGGCGAAATTAACGGGTCTTAGAATTTCGTCACCGATGAATGTTGCGTTAATCTTTTTTTATATAAAGAGGAGCTAACCATGAATAAAATGAAGTACAGTGCAGTATTGAATGAATGGAATTTTAAGTATGATTCTGCTGAAAGATTCGGTGACTCACACTTTCTTTATATCCATAATTTCATGAACGATCAGAGCCAGTTACTTGGTATTATCATAGCTGATTTTTTGAAGGTTCCTCAGATAGAACTTCTTCCTATTCAGACCGCCATAGATAACCTTGTAAGGTTATTAAAGGTTCAGACATCCAGGTCGTTAACGTCTGATGAGGGTGTTGATCTTGCTCAATTCCTCACTCAGTACCTCAGACAGACACAATCTTATGCTGCGGTTTCAAGTATGTGTCCGGTTGGTCAAAAGTTGAATTTTTTCCTGAACATCTACCCAAGAAAAGGTAATAAAGAGTTTTCTTTTCGATTATTCGCAATCACCACACTCAATGAAATTACAAGCGTGTCTGAATTTGTTGAAATGGCACATAGTACTCAACAAAGTGATCTGATTAATAATCCTGGTTATTTTGTTTGATTACTAAATAATTCCATATTGAAATCATTAACCATCACTTAACAGTGATGGTTTTTTGTTTTATTTCAATTATCTTTTTGTTCGATATGACTATCTGCTTTTTATAATCTGATTTCACTTACTATCATGCTGATACTACTAGGTAAAATGGTCGTGATGACTTTAATTCATGCTATTCCATTGAGATTTGTGTTTACAATCAATAAAAATATTGTTAATAAAATGTAATCCTTAACATAAATCAACATGGATATGGAACCTACACTACAATGGCAAAGAAAAACATACATCAGGAAGAGATTGTATTCGCGAAGAAACAGCTTGTTCTCCTTGCAACATTAAAAGGGAAGGTAAGTGAATTGATTCTAAAGTGGGAAGGGAACATTGGAGCTGAGACTCCTGACTTGAATCGCCACGGGTTTAACAGACACCTCAGAGTCATTTAAGATGGCTTAAAGAGAGGTGCCCATGAGCAGTAAGCGTTATCCCGAAGAGTTTAAAATTGAAGCAGTCAAACAGGTTGTTGATCGCGGTTATTCTGTTGCCAGCGTTGCAACACGTCTCGATATCACCACCCACAGCCTTTACGCCTGGATAAAGAAGTACGGTCCGGATTCTTCCACTAATAAAGAACAGTCAGATGTTCAGGCCGAGATCCGCCGTCTCCAGAAAGAGCTGAAACGGGTTACCGACGAACGGGACATATTAAAAAAAGCCGCGGCGTACTTCGCAAAGCTGTCCGACTGAGGTACGCCTTTATCCGTGACAACACCTGTTGCTGGCCTGTTCGCCTGCTCTGTCGGGTGCTGGATGTTCATCCCAGTGGTTTTTACGCCTGGCTTCAGCAGCCGCATTCACAACGCCATCAGGCAGACCTGAGACTGACAGGACAGATTAAACAGTTCTGGCTGGAATCGGGATGCGTCTATGGTTATCGTAAAATCCATCTGGATCTGCGGGACAGCGGGCAACAGTGCGGAGTGAACAGAGTCTGGCGACTGATGAAACGTGTCGGGATAAAGGCTCAGGTCGGATACCGGAGCCCGCGGGCACGTAAAGGCGAGGCCAGTATCGTGTCGCCCAACAGGCTCCAGCGACAGTTCAATCCGGATGCTCCGAATGAGCGTTGGGTAACGGATATAACCTACATCAGAACCCACGAAGGCTGGCTGTATCTTGCCGTGGTTGTTGATCTGTTCTCACGCAAAATTATCGGCTGGTCCATGCAATCCCGGATGGCAAAGGACATTGTCCTGAACGCACTGCTGATGGCTGTATGGCGGCGTAATCCCCAAAAACAGGTGCTGGTTCATTCGGATCAGGGCAGTCAGTACACAAGCCATGAGTGGCAGTCGTTCCTGAAATCACACGGCCTGGAGGGCAGCATGAGCCGTCGCGGTAACTGCCATGATAATGCGGTTGCAGAAAGCTTTTTCCAATTGTTGAAACGCGAACGGATAAAGAAAAAGATCTACGGAACGCGGGAAGAAGCCCGCAGCGATATTTTTGATTACATCGAAATGTTTTATAACAGTAAGCGTCGGCATGGTTCTAGCGATCAGATTTCACCGACAGAATATGAAAACCAGTATTATCAACGGCTCGGAAGTGTCTAGATTATCCGTGGCGATTCAACTATCATCTTTTAATGAACCAACTTGAGTCAGTAGAAAAGCAAATATTTTCTAAGATTGGTGCTTGGAAAAAGACATCTTTGCTTTGAGTGTCAGTGAAGAAAAACTTTATGAACAAACTTAATCCTCCTGCTTTATGTAATTCTTTTTTTACCAGGGATTTCTAGGAGAATCTTAGTCCATAACCCATCTGTCATAAAATCAATTATCGAGTCTGATATCATGGCTTTATTTGCAATTCTTTGAGCAGTGTAAATTGCCTGACTTTTATCTTCGATAAAGATGCCATGAGGCACTAGACTAACATTATCTTCGGTTTTCCTTGCCCACATGCGGAGGCGGTAATCTATTATGTATTCGTCATACTCTATCCACAGATGAGGTCGAATTATCTGGCCAGTTCCAGCCAACGTTACTTCTCCAACGATGCGCTGGTGCGGTATACAGAATCTATCTAGCAGGCAACTTACAACCATAGTATGACCATCACATTCGAGTGGAAGTACATCATATTTATGTAACAGCTCGCAGACATAAGCAACTTCAGGGGTTATGAACATTTACGGCCTCATATTAGACGGGGAGGGTGCTTAATTGGTCATTAAGCCTAAGTGATGATGGAGCCCAGTAGCCGGAACCGCACATCCACCGTTCACCAGGAAATGAAAAACCCTCTCTGATAAGAAACTCCCTAAGTTCGGTGCTGATGACATTCTCAACCTTTAAGATGTAGTTATTTGTCTCAGCTGCTTCTTTTAATTTCGAGAGTAACTGTCTGAAAAATCCTTTGCCTGGGGTCTTCACTGAAATGGTTGCGACTACCAGTACCGACGAACCGAGGTATGACATTTTTCCCGTCCGGGCACGGATGTATAACTCATCTACTAACTGAAGACCTTGAACCTTCATTGATTTTGAATGAAAGATGCTTTTTTTTGCTTCAACCATTAAGTGAGTGAATGATTGAAGGATCTTATTGATGTCTCTGTCATGACAACTCATATAATCACCAAATTAAATCAGCATAATAAATTGCACAGTGTATAGCGTAACTTTTCAATAAAGTTGATGCTTTGAAATAAAAGCAACAATACATAATCTTTGTGTCTTATTGGCTAAGGTTGTTATGTAATTATCAGAGGTTTTTAATCCTTTCTAAAGATGCTAGATATGCTTCATAGTTATCTCCAAATTTTTTCTTTGCCCGTCTTACTCTCATCTTTTCTGCCAGTTCACTCTTATGCTCGGTCTGGTATTTTTTATTGTTTTGGAGTTTTACACCTGCACCGGAACCGGCAGCATAATTTCTGTTTTTATCGCTAATGCACAACTTGCATTTACTTTTAAGGCCAAACTTACCCTTAAGTTCCTTACCGAATTCTTCGAAGGGTTTAACCTGATTGCATCCTTTACAGCGTTTGCACCCAGAGGGGAGATCTTCATTAGCCATGTCTAGTTCCAGTGGTTAAAGGTAATGAACTGCATTTTACTGCAAACAGGCACTTCCAACCATAAAATCGACTACTTAACCATAATTCAACATAAGGTTCATTAAGCGCACCAAGGTAAGGTGTTGATTGTTAAGGGTTTATCAGGGGGTTCTCTTGACTTGTTGGTATCCTCGGACTCAGGCTGTTACGTATCCTGTGACTAACTGAGCCCCGTCCGTGGTGACCAGTTAACAGATTCTCCAAGGAACCTTGTTAACGCTGCTTTAGCATACTGAGGCTTTGAGTAGTATCTGGGAAACCAGCCATCATAAGTTTGTGTGCCATTGCGCCGGTATTCTGGCCTGACTGACAGCTTACATCCATTACCATCAGTAGAAATACAAAAAGTGTACCCATCAACAGAATCAGAAGTAAGCAGAATGGATGTCATTGGGGATACCTCATTATTGAACTAACCAGAAACTACAATGGTGATCCGACATGGTTTCCTCGATTTTACCGACTGAGCTGTCATATAGCGATACCTTTTATTCTTAGGTTCTCTTGCAGTATTGGCTATCGATTGTCACAATTTAGTCTGGTGGCACTGGTTCATTTTTCGGGTGGTTTGTTACTTTTTCCGTTGGTGTTCCAGGGCTACCGACCTCTGCATGTACGTATACATCCCTCTTTCTCGTTTACCCCGCCAGATTTCAATCCGATAGAATCGTTCCTGTTTTACTCACTCGTAATTCACTTTTCATAGTCATTTTGTGGACATTAAACGTGCGCTACAGGTGCGCATTCCTTGCTTCAGGATGGCTTACTATCTAAAATGGCAGAGATTTTTGATACTTTTGAACATTTTAATGAGGTATATACCATGATGAACATCGCTTGTGATGACGGCTCAACGAACGTAAAACTTGCCTGGATTGAGAATGGTGAAATCAAAACTCATGTTTCGCAGAACGCCTTCCGCGAAGGCTGGGCTACTCCACTCGCATTTGGTGGTAAAACTATCTACAACTATCTCATTGATGGGCGGAAATTTACTCACGACATTGGTTCAACATCTGCAATTACAACAACGCATACCTCTTTCCAGTTCGACGCTGTAAGTCGCGTAGCAATTCATCATGCCCTTTTGACTTCCGGTCTTGAGCCACAGGATGTTGAACTTACAGTGACACTGCCGGTGGCCATGTTCTTCACGAGCGATGCGCAGTTGAACGAAGCTAATATTGAAAAGAAAAAGGCCAACGTTATGGGCCCAATAACCCTGAATAATGGCGAAACTTTTCATGTTGTAAAAGTTAACGTAATGCCTGAATCAGTACCTGCGGCTGAATATCTGATTGATCCTAAAACAACCACGCAGCTTACACGAACCCTGGTTGTCGATCTGGGGGGAACAACCCTAGACCTGGCCATCATTCAGGGGGCAATGGAGGGCATATCTGATATCTTTGGCAACAGCGATGTTGGCGTTTCACGAGTGACAAAAGCTGTTATGGCTGCGCTCCAGGATGCCCAGTCTCCAAGTAGTTATGCCATTGCGGATATCATCATTAAAAACCGTCATGATAGAGCGTTGATTGCTTCTGCGGTCAATGATCACTCTAAAATTGATGCCATCATTGACGTTATCGATTCTGAGTCGAAAAATCTGGCCGAAGCTGTTGCAGCTGATATACGTCGTCAGAACAGCGTCCACAAAATCATACTGGCCGGGGGCGGTGCTGAGCTCATCCATTCTCATATTGTCGAACTATTCCCTAAGCTGGATGTCATCAAAGCGCCTGACGCGCAGCTCGCGCTCGTCAAAGCAATGGCAAGCGTCTAAACGAGGTTATGTGATGGAAGAAGATAAACGTTTACTCGTCTGGCTCCGCCCCGGCAATAATCCAGAAGACGGTAAAGCTCTTGATATTATGGAGCGCTTACCCCGCCGATCCCGGGGGGAATTTTACCGTAAGGCACTGGTAATTGCGTCTGCCTTGCATGAGCTCGACCCTCGGTTAATAAATTTGCTGGCCGCACAAACCACGACATCGTTTAATGCCGAAACGCTGAGCAACATTCTGTCGCAAACGCTGGGCATTGCCGTTGAACGGAATTCTTCACCAGTGGAAACCCAGGCCACAGGTATCCGAGCAACAACCATCATTGATTCGGATAAGCCTGCTGAGCAGAAAGAACCAATTCCTAAACCCTCCCTGATGATGCAAACCCTCAAACGTTGAATCCGAACCGGCTACTAGTAGCCGGTTTACTCACCTTGCTCGGTTAACAAGCTGAGATAGATCCGCAACCCCTTATCCAGTGACTCTCTAATGGCATCTGCTGCTGCCCCTGCATCCCTGTTTGAAAGAGCGAGTTCAAGCGACGAGAAAAATATTGGCCATTTATCCTCCGAGTCAGATTCGAACGTGTAACTCAGAGTTGGCCACAGGTTAATCCACAGTTGGGTTACAATTTTGAAAAACTCAGGCAGACCGGCGTATATGTAAAGCTTCAGCCGCAGAGTGAGGTTTAGCTGGTGCGCCAGATAAACATCCCTACGTTCATATGCGGAACGCAGCTTTTGGCACAAAGACAGGCATTCTTCAAAGCCATTGGCATCCATTTTCAGTACGGCCTTTTCTGCCAGTTCTGGCTCAATCAATCGCCTCATAATGAACCCTGTTCCATGGCTCCAGATGACAAACATGATCTCATATCAGGGACTTGTTCGCACCTTCCCTAAAGCACTCGTATTGACCGTGGCGGCTACCACATTCTGTCTGATGACCAGCCCGGCGTTCGCGGTTGAGGAAACCACGCCGCAGAATATGACCTGTCAGGAATTTATGGATATGAACCCAAAAAGCATGACCCCGGTGGCCTTCTGGGTAGTGAATCGCAACACCGACTTTAGCGGCGGCGACTATGTTGACTGGCATGAAGTCGAGACCGTTTCGGTACCGAAAATGCTGCAGGAGTGCCACAAGAACCCCGCCGCTAAACTTGGCGATCTCAGCGCGGTCATCAAAAAATAACCCCCCCGGCATCAGGCCGGGGAAACCCGCCGCGCTGCGGCGGGTCCCGCTTTACTCATCGATACCGCATTCGCACGGCAGAAAGCGGCCGATAAGCTTGCGATACAAAAACGCCCCGATAATCGCCCCCACCACCGGCGCCAGCAGCGGCACCAGAAAGTAAGGGATCGCCAGCACACCGGTAAAGGCGATCGAGCCCCACCCGGCCAGACTGGTAAACAGTTTTGGGCCGAAGTCGCGCGCCGGATTCAGCGCAAAGCCGGTTAGCGGCCCCATCGACGCGCCGATCACGGCGATCAGCAAGCCAATCAGCAACGGCGCCAGCGGCCCGCGCGGAATTCCGTTGCCGTCGTCGGTCAGGGCCATGATCATCGCCATCAGGATTGCCGTGATGGTGGTCTCAACGGCAAACGCTTGTATAAAAGTGATATGTGGATGCGGGTACGTGGAAAAGACCCCGGCCAGGTTAAGGCTGGCGGCAGTGCCGCGCACGATATGCTGACTCTGTTCAAGATCGAGAAACAGCTGGCGATAGAGCCCATACACCAGCGCGGCGGCGCAGAAGGCCCCGGCCGTCTGGGCAACAATAAACGGCAGCACCTTGCGGCGTTCAAAACAGGCGAACAGCCACAGGGCAATGGTCACCGCCGGATTAAGGTGCGCGCCGGAGACACCGGCCGTCAGGTAGATGGCCATGGCGACGCCAAGGCCCCAGATAATACTGATCTCCCACTGACCAAAGCTGGCCCCGGCGACCCGCAGCGCAGCGACGCAGCCCGCGCCGAAGAAAATGAGCAATCCGGTGCCAAGAAACTCGGCCACGCACTGCCCGGTTAAGGTAGAAGTCTGGTTCATTATCGGCATCCTGAAATAGCACGTTAAAGAGAGAGGCTGGCGCGAGCGCCCGTTTAATTCGCCTGACCGGCCAGTAGCAGCCCGGTGGCGACCGCATTGCGCGGCCCTTCTGTTCCCCGAATATTGCCCTGCCCGGCGACTACGCCATAGTGCGACAAGGCTTCCGTGATAAGCTGCGGGATCTCAAAGTCCAGCGATGAGCCGCCCACCAGCACCACAAAGGCGATATCGCGAATGGAACCGCCGGGTGAGACCTGGCGCAGCGCGCGCAGGCAGTTGGTGACAAACACTTTCTCTTTCGCCTGCCGGCGCACGAGACGAATTTTTTCCAGCGGGCTGGCGTTATCGATCGGCACCAGTTCGCCCTCCTTGATGTACACCACTTTGGCGAACACCGCCGGGCTGAGGGCTTCCCGAAAGAACTCCACCGCGCCATTCTCGTGACGAATACTGAACAGGCTTTCCACTTTGGCCAGCGGGTATTTTTTTATCGCTTCCGCCAGCGAAAGATCCTCGAGGCCCAGCTCGGTTTTAATCAACAGGCTGACCATATTCCCCGCCCCGGCGAGATGGACCGCCGTTATCTGCCCCTCCGCGTTGACGATCGCCGCATCCGTCGAGCCGGCGCCGAGATCGAGGATCGCCAGCGGCGCCGCACAGCCGGGAGTGGTTAACGCCCCGGCGATGGCCATGTTGGCCTCCACGCCGCCCACCACCACCTCGGTCTGCAGTCGGGCGCTCAGTTCGCGGGCGATAACCTGCATTTGCAGACGGTCCGCTTTCACCATCGCCGCCATCCCGACGGCATTTTCCATGGCGCACTCGCCGGCCATCCCGCCCTGCACCTTGCGCGGAATAAACGTATCCACCGCCAGCAGATCCTGGATGTATATCGCGCTCATCTCATGGCCGGTCAGGGACGCCATTACCTTTCGCACCCGCTCCAGCATGCCGCCTGCGTGCGTGCCTGCTTCACCACGAATATCACACACGGGCGCGCAGGCGCTCATCGCCTGCATAATGGCCTGCGCGCCTTGCGCTACGTCGGCTTCACCGCCACGCTTTTCACCACGGATAAAGATCTTACCCGCCGGGATCACTCTTGATCGCACATCTCCCTGCGGGGTTTTCAGCACCACAGCGGAACGGTTGCCAATCAGCGCTCTGGCGATGGGGACAATAGTTTGTGTTTCCTCAGGGGTCAGGGCAAAGAAGGTTGCGATACCGTAAGGATTCGACAGCACCCGCACCACCTGTCCCGGGGCCGCCACTTCCACCGCCGCCAGCACGCCTTCCGGCACCTTCTCCAGTAGAGTGACTTCATCAACCACCGGTATTGGCCGATGCAGGCGATTATTCACCAGCACGCCATCATCTTTTTTCAGGATGGCCGCCACCACGTTGACGCCGCGATCCAGCGCTTCATTGATAAACCAAACCGCCTCAAGGAAATCCATCTCCTCACCCACCAACGGTATCCAGCCCTGGGCAAATCGATCCTCGCTCAACGCCGCCAACTTCTCCACGGCGATGGTGGTTCCCATGCCCACGCCAACGCCGCCGGGCGTTTGCGGGTTATGACCAATCATCGTTGATTCGGTAATGATGGTTTCAGTGATGGTTTCCATCGCCACATCGCCAATCACCGGTGCGGCCTCGTTGATGCAGATTTTTGCCACGTCCTGCAGCGACCACGGCGTTTTATCCAGCGCCTGCTGCAGGGACGCGACCACCCCGGCGATATTCTCCCGCGTGCCTTTCATCCCGGTCGTGGCGACAATCCCGCTGCCGATAAACCGGCCATCCTGCGCCAACGCCACTTCAGTGGTGGCGTTGCCGATATCGATCCCTGCAATTAACGGCATGCTGCCTCCGTCACTGACTGCCTTTACGCAGCTTATTTCTCTGCTGGTATACCTCTGCCGACTCGCGGACAAACCCGGCGTTCACCGTGGCGTGCCAGGTGTGTTCCAGTTCATCGGCAATGGCCTGCAACTCGGCGAACGAAGAACGAAACGGCCTCAGTGCGTTGTAGATCTCCAGAATGCGGGCATCCGGGATCGCAATCAGTTCTGCCGCACGACGAAAATTGCGCGCCACGGCATGACGCTGCATCTGCTCGGCAATCTGCGCCTGGTACTCCAGCGTTTGCTGAGAAATACGCACATCCTGCGGCCCTACGCGGCCCGCCAGCACATTCTCAAGGGTAATGTCGGTTAGCGGCTTGCCGCCAGGCGTCCGGATTTTCTCCGGGCAGCGGGTGGCTAATGGGTAATCCTGCGCGGTCATGATGTTGTCGTTCATGGTCATTCCCTTACCAGTGCAATATGCAACGTGACAGGCGCAGCATCCTGCACCACGTGTTTGGTTTCTTTGATGTGAAACAGCGCGGCCTTGGCCATAAATTTAGGGCGCACCATCTGGTCATTGACCACTGGCACCGGCGAAGGCGACTCTTTGCGTGCATAGCGTGCGGCGTTTTTACCAATCTGACGATAGGTTTCCAGCGTCAGCAGCGGAGCCTGAGAAAACAGTTCCAGGTTACTTAGCGGCAGCAGATCGCGCTGATGAATCACCGTGGTTCCTTTCGACTGGATACCAATCCCAATGCCTGAGCCGCTGAGATTTGCCGCATCCCATGCCATAAAAGAAACATCTGAGGTGCGCAGGATCCTCACTACTCGCGCATGCAGCCCCTCTTCTTCGATGCCAGCAACCAGCTCTTTCAAAATCGCGTTGTGCGGCATATCAATCAAGGTTTTATGCTGATACTTATCAAAGGCCGGGCCGACGCCTATCACGACTTCATCCACGCGTTCGTCCGCTTTAGCCGCCTCGCCTTCGCTCACCTGTAAGATGAAAACCGGCTTACGTTCAGTTGTGCATTCCACTGTGTACCGCCTTATTCGATCGAGCCGGGCTGAACCACGCCCGCAATATTTTTAATTTCCGCCCAGCGTTCGGCACTGATGCGATAGCCGGTACCAGGTCCCTGATAATCATTGATGTCGTTGACGGCGCTGACGACGTCGAACTGGCGATCCAGAATAGCCGACGTTTGCAGGTAATCACCGGTAACACGCTGTCTCAGCATATTGAGGATGTTACTGGCGATATCTTCGAAACCGCTACGGCTTAGTGCGCCGACGATATCCAGCCCGGTGATATTGCGCTTCATCATCTCTTCCACGGCGGCCAGATCTTCCACCACATTGCGCGCGGGCATATCTTTGCTGCCGTGAGCATAAGTAGCAGCTTCGACTTCTTCATCGCTAATCAGCGGCAGGCCCAGTTCGCGGAACACTGCCTGAATGGCGCGTGCCGCCTTGTTGCGGATGGCGATGGTTTCTTCTTCGGTTACAGGACGCAGACCACCATCAACCATCAGATCGCGTTGCAGAATGTTGTAATCATCGAAGTCTTCCGCGTCGAAGTTCGACCCGGCAAACATGTTGTCGTAGTTCGGTACGGCGCTATAGCCGGAGAAGATAAAGTCGGTGCCGGGAAGCATTTGCATCAGGGTACGGGCGGTACGGCGAATATCAGAGTGGGAAAAGGTCTGGTCATTGGCGGAGGCCACTTCAAGGTCGAGCATTGAGGCAATCAGGTTTTCCGCCAGCACCGCGCGGATCCCCGACGGCACCGCGCCGGTCATGCCAATACAGCTGACCGCACCGTTTTGCAGCCCCTGTACGCCCGCGCCTTTGGTGATAAAGATGCAGCGCGACTCCAGATAGAGCATCGATTTACTCTCGGAATAGCCCATCAGCGCTTCCGAACCGGTGCCAGAGGTGTAACGCATTTTCAGTCCGCGAGACGCATAGGCCGAGGCGAGAAACGCTTTGGACCACGGCGTATCATCGCCGTCGGTAAACACAGACTCTGTACCGTATACCGACACGGTTTCGGCGTAGCTGGTTAACCCGCGCATCCCCAGCTCCAGCTCAGTCGCCTCCTCAACGGAACATTGCGTCAGCACGCCGGGGCGACCGCACTGGGAACCGACCAGCAGCGCCAGGGCGTTAAACGGCGCATAGCGGGCGATCCCGACCGTCGTTTCCTGTTCTGAAAAACCACGGATCCCCGCTTCAGCCGCATCGGCGGCAATCTGTACCGGGTTGTCTTTCAGGTTGGTGACATGGCACTGGTTGGACGGCGTGCGTCTGGCGCGCATTTTTTGCAGCGCCATCATCATTTCCACCACGTTCATTTGCGCCATCACCTCCACCGCTTTCGCCGGGGTGATAGCGGTGGTAATAGCAACAATCTCTTCCCGGCTGACGTGGATATCCACCAGCATTCTGGCGATCTCCAGCGCGTCGAGCCGCATTGCCCGTTCAGTTTCAGCCACGTTAATCGCGTAGTCGGCAATAAAACGGTCAATCATGTCGAACTCGGCGCGGCTCTTGCCGTCCAGCTCAACAATACGACCATTCTCTACCTTCACCGACGAAGCCGGATCGTAGGGGCTTTCCATGGCGATCAGTCCCTCTTCAGGCCATTCGCCAATCAGCCCATCCTGATTTACAGGGCGCTTCGCAAGCACTTCGAATCGTTTTGATCTTCTCATAGTTTATGGACTCAAAAGATAAAAAATAGGGACGCCGGGCCGTATTGCCGGGGACACACCTCCCGGCATTCGCCTTTCATCAGCAATGGCCGAACTCTAAATGAGCACAGCAATAAAAAAATAAAATTAATTTCGTTCCAATTTGGCACGTAATAAAAATTCATCGTTCCATATTGAAACGGTTCTCAGGAATATTCGTAGCGAATTGTGACGAAGTTAAATGATCATTATCAATAAACACTAATACACAAAATTAAATTAATACTTTTTAAATTTTCACCCTATTGACTTAATAACGCGCGGCGAGAAAATAAAGCCAAACCCAATGATAAAAAATAGCTGTATCGCGATATTTTCGTGACATCAGCCCTACAACATTTTCAGGAGAGACTGTGAATAAGAGCCAACCAATCGCCACCATTACGCTGGCGGCGGCGAAAAAAATGGCGCAGGCCGTCGAGGCTAAAGCGCTTGAGATCAACGTGCCGGTGGTCTTTTCCGTGGTGGATCGCGGCGGCAACACGCTGCTGATGCAACGCATGGACGACGCGTTCGTCACCAGCTGTGATATTTCTCTTAATAAAGCGTATACCGCCTGCTGTCTGCGGCAGGGGACCCATGAAATTACCGACGCGGTACAACCGGGTGCGTCACTATATGGTTTACAGCTAACGAATCAACAGCGGATCGTTATTTTTGGTGGCGGCTTACCTGTCATGTTAAACGATAAATTAATCGGTGCTGTCGGCGTAAGTGGCGGTACTGTCGAACAAGACATGTTATTAGCGCAAACCGCACTGAATTGTTTCTCTGAATTATAATTTAAATCTAAGAAGGTAAATTATGAGCTATCGTATGTTTGATTACCTGGTGCCAAATGTGAACTTTTTTGGCCCGAATGCTATTTCCGTCGTGGGCGAACGCTGCAAACTGTTGGGCGGTAAAAAAGCGCTGCTGGTGACTGATAAAGGTCTGCGAGCCATTAAGGACGGCGCGGTTGATAAAACCCTCGAACATCTGCGTGAAGCCGGTATTGACGTGGTGGTGTTTGACGGCGTCGAGCCAAACCCTAAAGACACCAACGTGCGCGACGGCCTGGACGTTTTTCGTAAAGAGCAATGCGATATCATCGTTACCGTCGGCGGTGGTAGCCCGCATGACTGCGGTAAAGGCATCGGTATCGCGGCGACGCACGAAGGCGATCTCTATAGCTATGCCGGGATTGAAACCCTGACCAATCCGCTGCCGCCGATCGTCGCGGTGAATACCACCGCCGGTACCGCCAGCGAAGTCACCCGTCACTGCGTGCTGACCAATACCAAAACCAAAGTGAAGTTTGTGATTGTCAGTTGGCGCAACCTGCCGTCGGTTTCCATTAATGACCCACTGCTGATGCTCGGCAAACCTGCGCCACTGACTGCGGCAACAGGAATGGACGCCCTGACCCACGCCGTTGAGGCCTATATTTCAAAAGATGCCAACCCGGTTACCGACGCCGCCGCTATCCAGGCAATTCGTCTGATCGCCCGCAACTTACGCCAGGCCGTAGCACTGGGCAGCAACCTGAAAGCTCGCGAGAATATGGCCTATGCCTCTTTGCTGGCGGGTATGGCCTTCAACAACGCCAACCTTGGCTACGTTCACGCGATGGCGCATCAGCTTGGCGGTCTGTACGACATGCCGCACGGCGTAGCAAATGCCGTCCTGCTGCCGCACGTGGCGCGCTATAACCTGATCGCTAATCCGGAGAAATTTGCCGACATCGCGGAGTTTATGGGTGAGAACACTGACGGTCTGTCCACCATGGATGCTGCCGAGCTGGCGATTCGCGCCATCGCTCGCCTGTCAGCCGATATCGGTATTCCGCAGCATCTGCGCGAGCTGGGCGTCAAAGAAGCCGATTTCCCGTATATGGCGGAAATGGCGCTGAAAGACGGCAATGCCTTCTCCAACCCGCGTAAAGGTAACGAGAAAGAAATTGCCGGGATCTTCCGTCAGGCATTCTGATCAATAAGGGGGCGCAATGTCACTTTCATCACCGGGCGTACATCTGTTTTATCACTCACGCTGGCAGGATACGCGCGTGCTTGATGAACTATGCTGGGGGCTGGAAGAGCAAGGCGTCCCTTGCCGGACAATCTGTTGCGACGAGCATGACTGCGCGCTGGCCCTCAGCAAGCTGGCGGCTAAAAGCTCAACGCTACGCGTGGGTCTCGGCCTCAGCGCCAGTGGTGATATTGCCCTAACCCACGCCCAGCTACCCGAGGATCGGGCGCTGGTCTGCGGGCATATCGCCGCTGGGATAGCCAGCATCCGCACGCTCGGCGCCAATGCGGGCCAACTGGTCAAAGTGCTTCCCTTCAGCGAGATAAAATAAATGTATCGCATCTATACCCGAACCGGTGATAAAGGCACGACCGCGCTGTTTGGCGGCAGCCGTATCGACAAAGACGACATCCGCGTTAACGCCTATGGTACGGTGGATGAACTGATTTCCCAGCTTGGCGTCTGCTATGCCAGCTCGCGCCAGGCAGAATTACGCCAGGATCTGCATGCCATCCAGAAGATGCTGTTTGTGCTGGGGGCGGAACTCGCCAGCGATGAGAAAGGTCTCGCCCGCTTAACGCAGACGATTAACGCCGAGGATATTCAGGCGCTGGAGCAACTTATTGATCGCAATATGGCGCAGAGCGGCCCCCTGAAAGAATTTGTCATTCCGGGGAAAAATCTGGCATCGGCACAACTACACGTGGCGCGCACCCTGGCACGGCGGCTGGAGCGGATCCTCATCGCGATGGACAAAAAGCTGACGTTACGCGATGAACCCAGGCGTTATATCAACCGGCTGTCGGATGCGCTGTTCTCCATGGCCAGAATCGAAGAAACTACTCCAGATGTTTGCGCTTAAACTGGCTGGCGTCGATGTCGTACTGCTTCATCTTACGCCACAAGGTGGTGCGACCAATATTCAGCAGTTGCGACATCTCCTGTACTCGCCCACTGGTGACACGGGCGGCATGGATAATCGCCTCTTTTTCGATAGCGGTAAACGTCAGGCTGGCTGGCAGCAGGGAAGACGCGGTCTCCAGACCGGGACGCTCGGCAAACAGATAATCAGGTAAATTACTCAGCCGGATATGCCCGTTATCGCTACTGATAGCGATGTTTTCGATAATGCTGTTCAGCTCGAAATCATTGCCCGGCCACGAATAAGCCACCAGTTGTGCCAGCGCGTCGTCGTCGATCTTCAGGCTGGATGAGAAGCGTTTTTTCAGGCTATTCAGTCGCGTATAAATCAGCGAGGGAATACTGTTACGCCGCGCCCGTAGCGGCGGGATAACAATCTCAAAAGAGTGCAGCGCGTAATACAGTTGGCGGCTAAAGCGGTTTTGCTCCACCAGATTAGCGAGATCAACCGTAGTGGTGGCGATCACTTTCACATCCACCGGAATCAGCCGACGGGCATCAAGACGGGTTAATACTCCCTGCTTAATCACCTGTAACAGCGCGGATTGCAGCTCCGGTGCCAGATATTCAATTTTCTCCAGAAACAGCGTGCCGCCGTTCGCCAGCTCAAGGCGGCTCAACCGACCATTTTCATCATCGGTAGGCGCACTGCCCATAAAATCCTGCCCCAGCACGCTGTTGGCATACAGCTGACAGTTCACGGCAATATACGGTCCGCTGGCGCGTTCGCTTTCATTGTGAATGGCCTGGCTCAGCAGCTCTTTCCCTACGCCCTCTTCCCCACACAGCAGGATCGGGAAACTCCCCCTTGCCGCCTGGCGACCAAAATGGATCAAGCGTCGGGTTTCCGGATCGTCCGTCGACATCTGCTCAAAGGTGTGGCTCACCTTACCAAGCTGGCTGGTCATCAGCTGACGCATTTGCTCCACCGGGTGCAGCAGCAGGATAAAGCTGTTGCCCTGCTCCTCAACAATCGGCTTCAGGGTGATAACAGCATCAACAAACTGGTGCTGGCTTTCAAAAGTGACTTCGACGTGATTCAGACCGCGGGCATGTTTAATTGCCCGACGCAGCAGCATGGGCATATTGAGCAGGTCGTGAATGTTTTTGCCCTGGCTGGCCTGCGCGTCGAGATGCAAAAGCAGCGCCGCGCGCGCATTGAGGAACTGCAACACCCCCTGCTCATTCCAGGCCATCACGCCATCATCCATGCTCTCCAGCAGCCCGTACATCTGGTTCAGATGGCGGTTGGATTCTGCCAGCAGGCTGTCGGTCAGCAATGAATTGCCGACTTCTCTGGCAATCGCCAGCGTCAGGGATAAATCAGAAACGGACTCATGTTCTACCAGACAGCACAATGAGATGGAGCCAAACAGATGCCCATGGTTATCGAACACCGGCGTCGAGCAGAACGACCACGGATGCAACGCCTGTTTAAAGTGCTGAGCGCCAGAGGTTTTTGTCGGCTGCCCCGGCATCGTCGCCAGCGACAGCGCACAACTGCCGATAATGCTTTCCGCGCAATAGCTGCCGTCGCGAAATCCAAGCTCCGCCAGCTGTTCTATCGTCTGCGGATCGCCGCAACGGCTGAGAATACAGGCTGATTCATCCAGAATCAGCAGTGCGCACGGACGACCGTCCATAAACTCCCAGGCATCTTCCAGCGCGGCCTGCGCAATCGTCAGCAGCGCCGTCTTGCGACGACAAATCGACTCAAAGGTCAGCCCTTGCGCCTGATGCGGCGCCTGCCAGGTTTCCCGCTGCATAAACTTGCTGCAACGATGCCAGGACTGGGCGAGAACCGAAGAGACTTCCTGCCCGATGCTATGCGTGTGCGCCGTCATATCCCTTTCCGCTGTTTTGCCATAGACAACCCCTCCGGCAGAGACTGTCAGAGGGGGAGAAGATGCTGGGTAAATTTACCTGTGCCCGATTAACGCGCCAGCCACTGCTGTCCCAGCAGGTCTGCCGTCAAAATAGCGGCATGTACGCTTTCAGGCGTCACCGGGAACGGCATATTGTGAATAGTTTCACCTTCTGCGCAGGTGGCTTTAGCCACGGCCATAATCTTGCCGTCAATGTCGTCTTTCACACCCATTTCCGCTAACGTTACCGGCAGGCCCACTTTCTGACAGAAATTCAGCACGGTTTCGATCTCTTCCATCGGGCTGTTCTGCAGCACCAGCTGCGCCAGCGTACCAAAGGCGACTTTTTCACCGTGGTACAGATGGTGGCACTCTTCCAGAATCGTAAAGCCGTTATGGATGGCATGTGCCCCCGCAAGGCCGCTGCTTTCAAAGCCGATACCGCTGAGGTAGGTGTTGGCTTCGACAATACGTTCCAGCGCATCGGTCACCACGCCAGCCTGGGCGGCTAAGCGTGCCTTTTCGCCTTCCGCCAGCAGGGTATCATAGCACAGGCGCGCCAGGCTCAGCGCCGCCACGGTGGACTGCCCGCCCGCCATGCTGGTCGCCCGAGCGTCATAACAGGCTTTCGCTTCAAACCAGGTCGAGAGCGCATCGCCCATCCCGGCCACCAGCAGACGTACCGGCGCTTTGGCAATAATTGCGGTATCCATCACCACCATATCCGGGTTTTTCGGGTAGATCAGATACTCTTCAAACTCACCCGCTTCGGTATAGATAACGGACAGCGCGCTGGTTGGCGCATCGGTTGAGGCGATGGTCGGGATCACCACTACCGGCAGCTTCTGGTAATAACCAATTGCTTTGGCGGTATCTAACGTTTTCCCACCGCCAATCCCAACCACGCCGCGGCAACCGTGTTTTTTCAGAATGGCAATCAGGCGATTAATTTCAACATGGCTGCATTCACCGTTGAAGCGTTCCGCGTGGCAGCTAATGTCATGGCTGTGCAGGCCATTGAGTACCTTTTCTCCCGCCAGCTTCATGACGAAGTCGTCCGCAATCACGAAAAAGCTGTCCGCCAGATTTTTAGCGTATTGACCAAATAAGGTAGAAGCGTCAGGACCCTGGAGATATTTGGCTGGAGATTGAATAACTTTTAGCATTCCTTTCATCCTCAAATAAGTACATGTTTTTACATGGTGAGCCCTGGCGTTAACCCGTTTAGCCTGATGTTGACGGCGAAAGCGGACGTACCGGAGCGATGTAATAACTGTATGGCGAGGCGTGTACAAAAAAATCTTTCGTCATTTTGTTCTGATATGGAACAGATAAAAATGACATGCGTTTCATATTGGAACGCTTAACCACAAAAATAATGAGATTTGCGATCTCGATCCGTTCCGTTACCGCGAAATTACCGACAAACACGATGATAAATTTCCCCAATTACGCGCCATCCTGGGTAAAGCCCCGCAAAAAAGACTGACTGCGCCGTGTGGCCTGCTCTGATCGCAGGAGGAAAAAGTCGAGCGAGTTCGCATTGTGATGATTTCTCGCCTAATTAAGTTTCATTTCGGAACAAAAAACAGCAATCACGTTTCGTAATGAAACTCATTTTCGTGTTGTTTTTTTCCATGCTGACTTCGCCAGAATCTCTCTATCGCCTCCGCACCATGAACATGCATTCGGGGGTTTGTCTTACACTCAACCTCGAGGAGCCGTTATGTCTCAATTCTTTTTTAATCAACGCCCCCATCTCGTTAGCGACGTGATCGACGGTACAATTATCACCAGCCCGTGGAATAACCTGGCGCGTCTGGAGAGCGATCCGGCCATTCGCATCGTGGTTCGCCGCGACCTTAACAAAAATAACGTGGCGGTGATCTCCGGCGGCGGTTCAGGACACGAACCCGCGCACGTTGGGTTTATTTGCGACGGCAGATCGATTCAAAGGTCAGCCCCTGCGCCTGATGCGGCGCCTGCCAGGTTTCACGCTGCATAAATTTGCTGCAGCGATGCCACGACTGGCTGATAACGGCTGAAACTTCATTTTCCGCACCCTGAGTCTGAGCTGTCATATCCCTTTTCCGCTGGAGTTAACACAGTTAAAACGACAAAACCCTCCGGCAGCGGCTGCCGGAGGGAGGAGTTGATGCCGCAATGCGCCGCGGCATAGAACCTTGTGAAAGACTTAACGCGCCAGCCACTGCTGCCCAAGCAGGTCCGCGGTAAGGATGGCGGCGTAGACGCTATCCGCGGTGACCGGGAACGGCATATTGTGGATGGTTTCGCCTTCCGCGCAGGTGGCTTTCGCCACCGCGTGGATTTTGCTTTCGATACCCTCTTTCACGCCCATCTGGGCAAGGGTGATCGGCAGGCCGACTTTTTCACAGAAGCCCATCACGGTTTCGATCTCTTCCAGCGGGCTATTTTGCAGTACCAGCTGCGCCAGGGTGCCGAAAGCGACTTTTTCGCCGTGATACAGATGGTGGCACTCTTCAAGGATGGTGAAACCGTTGTGAATCGCGTGCGCGCCGGCCAGGCCGCTGCTCTCAAAACCGATACCGCTCAGATAGGTGTTGGCTTCGACAATACGCTCCAGCGCATCGGTCACCACTCCAGCCTGAGCCGCCAGGCGTGCTTTTTCGCCTTCCGCCAGCAGCGTATCATAGCACAGGCGCGCCAGGCTCAAGGCCGCCGCCGTGGACTGCCCGCCCGCCATGCTGGTGGCTCGCGCATCGAAGCAGGCCTTGGCTTCAAACCAGGTGGAGAGCGCATCGCCCATCCCGGCCACCAGCAAGCGTACCGGCGCTTTGGCGATAATCGCCGTGTCCATCACCACCATATCCGGGTTTTTCGGGTAGATCAGATACTCTTCAAACTCGCCCGCCTCGGTGTAGATAACCGACAGCGCGCTGGTCGGCGCATCGGTTGAGGCAATTGTCGGGATCACCACCACCGGCAGCTTCTGGTAATAGCCGATCGCCTTCGCTGTATCGAGGGTTTTCCCGCCGCCGATACCCACCACGCCGCGGCAGCCGTGCTGCTTAAGAATGGCGATCAGGCGGTTGATTTCCGCATGGCTGCACTCGCCGTTAAACCGTTCCGCATGGCAGCTAATATTGTGGCTATGCAGGCCGTTCAATACTTTGTCGCCCGCCAACTTCATCACGAAGTCATCGGCGATAACAAAAAAGCTGTCGGCCAGGTTTTTAGCGTATTCGCCAAACAGCATGGCGGCATCAGGTCCCTGGAGATATTTGGCTGGAGATTGAATAACTTTTAGCATTCCTTTCACCCTCAAATAAGTGCGTATGTTGACACGTGAGCCCAGGCCGTCATGCCGCGGCGCCTGATATCAATGGCGCTTACAGCCACGCTGCCGGAGCGATGCATCCACTGTAGGGCGAGCCGCGGCGAAAAAAATTTTTCCCTTTTTTGTTCTGTTCTGAAACAGATAAAAAAATAATGCGTTTCACATTGAAACAATGTGACTGAGAAAGCGATGGGATTGCGATCGCGATCGGATCATTTTGGCAAAAAAGCCGCTATCGTCTCCCCTCTTTAACGCAGAAAATCGCCTCAATGCGGCACAATGGCGAAAAAAATCATCCTTGCCCCATTTCTGATAGCAGAAAAAAACGGACAAATTATTAGCGCTGGCTCGCATTTCTCCTGTTTATCGGCAATTAATGTTCCATAAAGGAACAAAAATTCTTTTCTACGTTCCGTTATGGAACCAATTTTGACGGCATTTTATTTTGCGCCCGCTCAGCCAGAATCACTACATCGCCGGGCTACCCTTATAGACAGGCGACCTCCCCCTACCCTACGGAGCATAAACAATGAAAAAACTGATTAACCGTGTGGAAGATGTACTGAGTGAACAGCTTATCGGCCTGGCGAAGGCGCATCCTGAACTGACGCTGCACCAGGACCCGGTCTATGTCACCCGCGCTGATGCACCGGTCGCCGGCAAAGTGGCGCTGCTCTCCGGCGGCGGCAGCGGACACGAACCGATGCACTGCGGCTACATCGGCCAGGGCATGCTCTCCGGCGCCTGTCCGGGGGAAATTTTCACCTCGCCGACGCCGGACAAAATGTTCGAATGCGCGATGCAGATTGACGGCGGCGAAGGCGTCCTGCTGATTATCAAAAACTATACCGGCGACATCCTGAATTTTGAGACCGCCACCGAGCTGCTGCACGAAAGTGGCGTTAAGGTTACCACCGTCGTGGTGGATGACGACGTGGCGGTAAAAGACAGCCTCTATACCGCCGGACGCCGCGGCGTCGCCAATACCGTGCTGATTGAAAAACTGGTCGGCGCCGCCGCCGAACGCGGCGACTCGCTGGAAGCCTGCGCTGAACTGGGCCGCCGTTTAAATAACCTTGGTCACTCGATTGGCATCGCGCTGGGCGCCTGCACCGTACCGGCCGCCGGACAGCCCTCCTTTACCCTGAAAGATGATGAGATGGAGTTCGGCGTCGGCATCCATGGCGAGCCGGGTATCGACCGCCGCCGCTTCAGCTCGCTCGACCAAACCGTCGATGAGATGGTCGATACCCTGCTGGAAAACGGCGCATACAGCCGCACGCTGCGCCAGTGGGATAACGTCAAGGGAGCGTGGCAGGAAGTGAAACAGAGCAAAACCGCGCTGCAAAACGGCGATCGGGTTATCGCGCTGGTCAATAACCTCGGCGCCACCCCGCTTTCCGAACTGTACGGCGTTTACAACCGCCTTGCCCAGCGCTGCGAAGCGTCCGGCATTGTGATTGAACGCAACCTCATCGGCAGCTACTGCACCTCGCTGGATATGGCGGGTTTCTCCATCACCCTGCTGAAAGCGGATGATGACACACTGGCGTTATGGGACGCCCCGGTCCATACCCCAGCGCTGAACTGGGGAAAATAAGGAGCACGACATGTCACTGAACAGAACGCAAATCGTCGACTGGCTGTACCGCTGTGGCGACATTTTCACCAAACAGAGCGATTTTCTCACCGGCCTTGATAAAGAGATCGGCGACGCCGACCACGGCCTCAATATGCATCGCGGCTTCAGCAAAGTGGTCGAAAAGCTGCCGTCGATCGCCGATAAAGACATCGGTTTTATTCTCAAGAATACCGGGATGACGCTGCTTTCCAACGTCGGCGGCGCCAGCGGCCCGCTGTTCGGCACCTTCTTTATCCGCGCCGCCCAGGTCACCCAGGCGCATCAGAGCCTGACCCTCGACGAGCTTTATCAGATGATCCGCGAAGGCGCGGACGGCGTCGTCAACCGTGGTAAAGCGGAGCCGGGCGATAAGACGATGTGCGACGTCTGGCTGCCGGTGGTGGAATCCCTGCGTCATTCCAGCGAGCAACATCTGTCTATCCCTGCCGCGCTGGATGCCGCCTGCGAAGTGGCCGAGCGCGCCGCCCACGCCACCATCACCATGCAGGCGCGTAAAGGCCGCGCCAGCTATCTCGGCGAGCGCAGCATCGGGCATCAGGATCCCGGCGCGACCTCGGTGCTGTTTATGGTTCAGATGCTGGCTGCCGCCGCCAAAGAGTAAGGAAATCGCGATGGTAAACCTGGTTATTGTTTCTCATAGCGCCCGGCTGGGCGAAGGTGTCGGAGAACTGGCCCGGCAGATGTTAATGAACGATGGCTGTAAGCTGGCGATCGCCGCCGGGATCGACGATCCCGACAGCCCGATCGGCACCGATCCGATTAAAGTCATGGAGGCGATCGAATCCGTCGCCGATACCGACCATGTTCTGGTGATGATGGATATCGGCAGCGCCCTGCTCAGCGCCGAAACCGCCCTCGATCTGCTCGATCCGGCGATGGCGGCAAAGGTGCGGCTGTGCGCCGCGCCGCTGGTCGAAGGGACGCTGGCGGCCACCGTCAGCGCCGCCTCCGGCGCCGGGATCGACAAAGTTATCGCCGATGCCATGAACGCCCTGGAAGCCAAGCGGGTTCAGCTGGGTTTACCTTCGCACACGCCTGACGCCGCCGCCCCAACGCTTGCTGACGACGGCGATGCTAAATCGGTTTCAGTCATTATTAACAATCACAACGGCCTGCACGTGCGTCCGGCATCAAAGCTGGTCGCCGCGCTGGCGGGTTTTAACGCCGACCTGGTGCTGGAGAAAAACGGCAAATGCGTCACCCCGGACAGTCTGAATCAAATCGCTCTGCTACAGGTGCGCCGCCACGATAAGCTGCGCCTGCTGGCCCGCGGTCCGGACGCCGATGCGGCGCTGGCGGCGTTTCAGGCGCTGGCCGCCGATAACTTCGGCGAGTCGCCGGAGGCGCAGCCGACAGCGGAACCCGCCATACCTGCGCGTGTTGAAGGCGCCGCGATGATTTATCCGCAGGCGCCGATCCAACCGGCGCTCCCCGCCGCCGCCGACATCGCCCGCGAGCAGCAGCGCCTGCGCCAGGCGATCGACCAGACGCTGGCCGATCTCAATGCGCTCACCGAGCTGGCGGAACACAAATTTAACGCCGATATCGCGGCGATCTTCGCCGGTCATCACACCTTGCTCGACGATGAAGATCTGTTTGATGCCGCCAACGATCGCCTGCTCACCGAACAGTGCTCGGCGGAATGGGCGTGGCATCAAGTGCTGATGGAGCTCAGCCAGCAGTATCGTCAGCTGGATGACGCCTATCTGCAGGCCCGTTATATCGATGTCGACGATATTCTGCAGCGCACGCTGCGCCATCTGCAGGGTATTAAGGAGACGCTGCCATTCGCCAGTGAGCCGACGATTATTATCGCCGACAATATTTATCCCTCGACTGTACTCCAACTGGATGCCAGCAAGGTCACCGGCCTGTGCCTGCGCGACGGCAGCGAACAGGCCCACGGCGCGATTATCGCCCGCGCGGCGGGGATCGCCTGGCTATGCCAGCAGGGCGAAGCGCTGAATGATATTCAGCCTGGCGAAGCCATCACGCTCGATATGCGTCTGCAACGTCTTATTCGTCGCTAAATCCACTTTGACCGTTACCACTCCGGGGGCCCGCCTCCGGAGGGTGAGTTTTCGCTTACTGATCAGGAACCACTATGTCTCAATTCTTTTTTAACCAGCGCGCCAGCCTCGTTAACGACGTGATCGAGGGAACCATTATTGCCAGCCCGTGGAACAACCTCGCCCGCCTGGAGAGCGACCCGGCGATCCGTGTAGTGGTACGCCGCGATCTGAATAAAAACAACGTGGCGGTGATTTCCGGCGGCGGCTCCGGCCATGAACCGGCGCACGTCGGCTTTATTGGTAAAGGCATGCTGACCGCCGCGGTCTGCGGCGATCTGTTCGCCTCGCCGAGCGTCGATGCGGTACTCACCGCGATTCAGGCGGTGACCGGCGAGGCGGGCTGTCTGCTGATCGTTAAAAACTACACCGGCGATCGGCTTAACTTCGGCCTCGCGGCGGAGAAAGCGCGCCGTCTTGGCTATAACGTAGAGATGCTGATCGTCGGCGACGATATTTCGCTGCCGGATAACAAACAGCCGCGCGGTATCGCCGGGACTATTCTTGTGCATAAGGTGGCGGGTTATTTCGCCGAGCGCGGCTTCAACCTCGCCACCGTCCTGCGTGAAGCGCAATACGCCGCCAACCATACCGCCAGCATCGGGGTGGCGCTGGCCAGCTGTCACCTGCCGCAGGAAGCGGAAAGCGCGCCGCGCCATCAGCCCGGCCACGCCGAGCTGGGGATGGGCATCCACGGCGAACCGGGAGCCTCGACGATCGCGACCCATAACAGCGCGGAAATCATGCAGATTATGGTAGAGAAGCTGACCGCCGCCCTACCTGAAACCGGCCGCCTGGCGGTGATGCTCAATAATCTCGGCGGCGTGTCGGTGGCCGAGATGGCGATTCTGACCCGCGAGCTGGCCAACACCCCACTCCATGCGCGCGTTGACTGGTTGATTGGCCCGGCTTCGCTGGTAACGGCGCTGGATATGAAAGGCTTCTCGCTGACCACTATCGTGCTGGAAGAGAGCATTGAAAAGGCGCTGCTGTCGGATGTCGAAACCGCCAGTTGGCAGAAGCCGGTGCAGCCGCGGGCTGTTAATATCATGCCGTCCGCGCTCGCCAGCGCACGCGTCGCCTTTACGCCATCGGCCAACCCGCAGGTGGGCGATTACGTGGCGCAGGTGACCAGCACCCTCTCCGGCCTCGAAACCCATCTCAACGCGCTTGACGCCAAAGTGGGCGACGGCGATACCGGCTCCACTTTCGCCGCTGGCGCGCGTGAGATTGCCGCTCTATTGCAACGCCAGCAACTGCCGCTCAATGATTTACCCACGCTGTTCGCGCTAATTGGCGAACGCCTGACGGTGGTGATGGGCGGCTCCAGCGGCGTATTGATGTCGATTTTCTTCACCGCCGCCGGGCAGAAGCTGGAGCAAGGCGCCAGCATGGCGGAAGCGCTGAACGCCGGTCTGGGGCAGATGAAATTTTACGGCGGCGCCGATGAGGGCGACCGGACGATGATTGACGCTCTACAGCCGGCGCTGGCGGCGCTGCTGGCCGAACCGGATAATCTGCAGGCCGCTTTCGCCGCGGCGCAGGCCGGCGCGGATCGCACCTGCCAGTCGAGCAAAGCCGGCGCCGGACGCGCCTCCTATCTCAATAGCGAGAGCCTGCTCGGCAATATGGACCCCGGCGCCCACGCGGTGGCGATGGTGTTTAAGGCGCTGGCGGAACGCTAAGCCTCACCCGGTGGCGCTGCGCTTACCGGGGCGACATAACACCATTGAAAGGTAGCCCGGAGAAGGCGCAACGCGCCGCCATCCGGGTTTACCACACTGCCGATTATTTGCTATGCCAGTACGCCTGCGAACGCACCAGTTGCTGATCGATACTCGGCTCCTCAAAGCGCGCCAGCAGCGATTTCACCACGCCGCCTTCTCCGGTCAGCCAGATAAAATAATCTTCTGACGGCACCTTGACCTGAGCCAGCCGCTCGGCGACGAACGCCGGGTTGTGGCCTACCACCCATTCGATATTAAAGCCGTCGAGATCCGCCAGATAATCTTTATACGAAGCATCCGCGACGGTGACGATGGCCGTCACCTGCGGCGTCACCGGCAGCTGACGTAATCCCAGCAGGCGACGGCGCAGCGCCGGCATGCCCGACTCGTCACAGACATAAAGCTGCCAGGCGTAATCTTCCGGCACCACCAGCGAGCCGCGCGGCCCGCCGATCACCAGCTTATCGCCGATGTTGGCTTCCAGCGCCCAGCGGCTGGCAATACCGCCATCGTGGATATAAAAATCGTAAGCCAGCTCGTGGCGTTCGGCATCGTACAGCGGCGTGTAGTCGCGGGTCGCCGGGCGCACGCCCTCGCCCCAGTTAATGCCTTCGTCGGTCACTTCCGGCGGCGTAAATACGCTGCCCGCCTGCGGGAAAAACAGTTTGGTGTGGTCGTCAAAACCTTGTGAAACAAAGCCATCCAGCGCCTCGCCCCCCAGCACGATCCGCTGGAACGCCTGGCCGATACGCTCAACGCGCAGCACGGTTAATTCGCGAAAACGTAGTTCGTTACGCACGCGCTGTGGGTAGCGTGAGGTGTTTTTTGTCATTTTTTCGCCTTCGTGAAGATAATACGATATATCTAAATTTATTTTTAAATGATAATGATTGCTAATCAAAAAGATTGCAAGCACTTTTTTGATATAGTCAGCTTGAGATTAAACAGCTATCAGCAATCCATAAAAACCATTAATAATCATTAAATTAAACAAAAATTATTTTATAGACTTACAAGTCGATAAACTTTAGATATAAATTAGATATATCTAAATAACATCAGGAGACGATGATGCAAAACCATCATGAAGGTTGCTGTAAACATACAGAGCACCAACACGAAGGCTGCTGCAAGGGTGAAGGACATCACCACGAAAGCCGCCACAGTGAGCACCATGCAGGCTGCTGCAAAAGTGAAGAGCATCGCCACGCAGGCTGTCACCAGGAACATCACCACGAACAGGGTGCGGACGCCGCCACGGTCGCGGCGGAGGTGGTGGTCGTCGCCAGTGCATCTCCGTCACTAACAACGAAGTCGCTGCCGACGAACAGAAAAAATTGCGCGAACAGGGCTTAAGGCCTGGAGATCCTGATTGGGAAAAGTGGGGGATCTGTGATTATATCACCAAACCACGTGTACAAGCTGCTATCACAGGCAAAACGCCGAATGAACAACCGATTAAGGTCAATTATAGGTTTACAGACGAGTTCCCAATGTCTGACGGTTTTGAGGAAAATGCCGAGTTTTTCACTCTGACCTACGAAGCTGAGAAGTCGGTTAGCCACAACTTGGCCTTTGTTCGCATTGCGCCGTTGCTATGGCTACGCGCGGGTGCGCGCGGCGAACGTATTGAAAAAATACCTACTAAAGGATGGGAAGTGACCGATGCGTACGGTCTACTGCTAGGGAAGGTGCGAATAAGCAGGTCATTTCTTCCCAAGCTGACTCGCTGATTAAAATTTCGCGGATCTGGGCCGATTTTTTTCCCGCAAACACATCGAATCAGCCTATTTAGGCTATTTTTTCCACCATTTCTGGCGTTATTTCCGGTTTTTACTGAGATCTCTCCCACTGACGTATCATTTGGTCCACCCGAAACAGGTTGGCCAGGGTGAATAACATCGCCAGTTGGTTATCGTTTTTCAGCAGCCCCTTGTATCTGGCTTTCACGAAGCCGAACTGCCGCTTGATGATGCGAAACGGGTGCTCCACCCTGGCACGGATGCTGGCTTTCATGTATTCGATGTTGATGGCCGTTTTGTTCTTGCGCGGATGCTGCTTCAAGGTTTTTACCTTGCCGGGACGCTCGGCGATCAGCCAGTCCACATCCACCTCGGCCAGCTCCTCGCGCTGTGGCGCTCCTTGGTAGCCGGCATCGGCTGAGACAAATTGCTCCTCTCCATGAAGCAGATTACCCAGCTGATTGAGGTCATGCTCGTTGGCCGCGGTGGTGACCAGGCTGTGGGTCAGGCCACTCTTGGCATCGACACCAATGTGGGCCTTCATGCCAAAGTGCCACTGATTGCCTTTCTTGGTCTGATGCATCTCCGGATCGCGTTGCTGCTCTTTGTTCTTGGTCGAGCTGGGTGCCTCAATGATGGTGGCATCCACCAAAGTGCCTTGGGTCATCATGACGCCTGCTTCGGCCAGCCAGCGATTGATGGTCTTGAACAATTGACGGGCCAGTTGATGCTGCTCGAGCAGGTGGCGGAAATTCATGATGGTGGTGCGATCCGGCAGGGCGCTATCCAGGGATAATCGGGCAAACAGGCGCATGGAGGCGATTTCGTACAGGGCATCTTCCATGGCACCGTCGCTCAGGTTGTACCAATGCTGCATGCAGTGAATACGCAGCATGGTCTCCAGCGGATAGGGCCGTCGGCCATTGCCCGCCTTGGGATAAAACGGCTCGATGACAGCGGTCATATTCTGCCATGGCAGAATCTGCTCCATGCGGGAGAGGAAAATCTCTTTTCGGGTCTGACGGCGCTTAGTGCTGAATTCACTATCGGCGAAGGTGAGTTGATGGCTCATGATGTCCCTCTGGGATGCGCTCCGGATGAATATGATGATCTCATATCAGGAACTTGTTCGCACCTTCCCTAGCTGAGCGCATTTTGCAACGCGGACTGAGTGGTCAAGGTTGACCTTGTCGAATTCAGCCTTCAGTTGCTCATCTGGCTTAGCTTCGTTAACAGTTACCAGAATCCGACTAGCATACTCGCTACCCTTGGCTTGATTGCCTACCATCTTACCCAGTACACGGCCAGCTTTTGATTTCGCTTCAGTCAAACGTTCCTCGCCATTTTCGAGGTAGTCTTTACATGCGATAACAGCAGCAATCTCGGAAGCATGAACTTTCATCACGTCATTCAGTTCGTCACGAGATGGAGAGCTTTCCGCTGATATTGCGAAACTTGATGCATTAATTGCAAATAAACAAACAACCGCATTTAATATTATTTTTCTCATCACAGGTTTCCTTTTTATTGGTTACGAGGCAATGCTGCTTCAGACAGCTGGTAATTCAATATTGATAAGTAGGCCAGAGGTATAGTTGCTGCCGGGATTAACCATTCATACCTGAGCGAAAAGTATGACCACGAAAGTAAAACAACACCAGAGATAGCTGAAAATGCGAACAACGGCCCAATATTCATAAAAGTACTTTTACAAATGACTGGTATACTTTTCAGCAGAGAACCTTTACACCGCGTAACTGTTGGTATGAATAAAACGAGCATTGGCGTAGCGATAAATACGCTCAAAGTGGCAAGGGCGTACATATTGAAATACACTATTAGGTTGGAGTAAGCCAGACTAATGCTTGTTAATGTTGGTTGTTTATATTCAACATGGTTGGTTTCACCCGCAACCGCTGAAGCAATCATAAATTTGACTAACCACAATATTACGATCATTAGTACGGTCAGGAATAATGCATAAACTAACACAACGATAAAGTTGCGTAGTTCTTCCCAGATATTCAATCTTAGCTCTGAGCTTTGATATCGGCATAAGATAGCCGTAAGGTAGAGGGTGAGTACAACTGGCTGTAAGATAAAAAATGCAAGCCCCTCCATTGTCACATTTTTCATGATGAGTGTCAGGAGTCCACCACCAGCAATTATCGGCAAGAATATTGCCAAAATACCATGAAGAGATGCCATTGTTTTCATGGAGGACAACATTATTTGTTTGGTATCTTCGAAAGATAATTTATTGATGAGAAATGCTGACATTGTGTTTCCTCTTCATGTAGTTGGCTCAATTGTCGCATGTTGAAAAATTTGAATAGCATTTAACATCGACAAACTGACGGCTTTTTCTCTATCTCATTTTTTCTGTTCAGTTACGGGTGACGAAATTAACTCGACCAGCTCTTCCTTTCCCCACTATTCATGGGCATCAACGGAGAAAAGTTTTATGGATTCTGCGGTTCCTTCAAAGGCGTTGTCATAGCAACCCAGAATATTGATGTCGTAACCGGGCCCAGCTTCTCGGGTTAAAAGATGCTCCTTTGCGCTCCCTGGCAGTATTGCTATCAAGCGTCCTCCCGGTTTCAGGAATCTCATCGCATGTTGAAAATGTGCAATCCAGCGTGAGTCACTAAATGGAGGATTCATCAGAATTCTTTCAAACAAGCCGGTATTTTCAGGCTTGACCAATAGAAAATCATTAAGGGTGACGTTCCAGCGCAGGCCAGTAATTGCAACAGCTGCGGGGTGTATATCAAAACCAGTAACATCCACCCCCTCTGGTAACCCTTTCAGTAGCGCACCAAGACCGATATTCGGTTCCAGCAAACGCATACCTGAAGCCACCATACATTCATCAATTGCTCGTTTCTGGAGTTCTCCGACCGTTGCATAGAACTGGTGCGTATAGCGGTCAGGTATAGAACCATGTAATGCCAGAAGTTTGAATGCTTCAACGGGGCTAAAGTCAAAGTCATATACTTCTCTATATCTTCTGACAGCACCCAATGACTCCCATATGTTCACCAGTTCTTTTTTCTCACTAACAGACTGGTTGTCCCGCAGGATAAAAGTGTGCGGCCCCGGTGACAGGTGTTTGCCCGCGTTCAAATGGTCAGTGGCATATGATATTAAGGAGTTAACAGCAGAGAATGATATCAACTGCGACCGATATTCATTGGTTTTTACAGTTCTTGCGGAGTTATGGCCGGTGGTGTATCGGCGATCGAGAGGAATGCAGCCTGGCATTAAATGGGATAGTACCAGATTGAGATTGTCACAAGTTTCCTCCTCAATCAGGATATGCACATTGCCGTTAATAAACCCCTTCACTTTAAGACTATCGTTATCAATACTTACCCATTCGCCAGGGTTACTCATCATGTACTCTTTGACCGCAGCCGAATTCACATCCTCAGCACCGCTTCGTCCATACATCAGTCCAATAACCTTACGAAGGTCATTAAAATAGTTGAGATAGTCATAGGATCTGCGGTTATCTCTACTTGGTAAGCAGCTGGCTATGATGAGTTTGTTGCTGAAGCCCTGGGCACGGTTAGTCTTATGCAGAGCGGAGAGCTTTTCAAACACACCATGAACCATCTGGGCGAAGTAGTCTTTTTTCTCTTCATTCAATGCGAATGCGGTAGAAAAGATACTTTCTTCGTTGAAGGGTACAGGCTTAAGCTTCTCAAAATTTGATTCTGATGATTTTCGCCATGCCCTCAATCCTTCGTTCCAGTCATCGTATCTTTCGGTGGGCATAAATGGTTTTACGCCGGTCAGATCGAGCAGCTTTTGCCAGTACTTTTCATCGAGAGCACAGCGGGCCCGTTCTATACAGAACAAATTTTCTACAGCCAGCGTATATTTGATGGAATTGTCACAAGAATCACAGAACATGCGCCATGCTTCATCATGCCGGTTCCGCATCACTGCATCATACATGGCCTGCATGTGCTTCAGTGTTGTGTTGTATTCCACCAGCAGATCGCGCATGGCATTTAGTTTTTGAAAGCCGTCATGTTCAATGAGGCCACTTTGACTGTCTACGGGATTAGCATAAAGGCTGAGGACGTCTGATTCATTTTCATCGTTATTCGCTAATACAGCTGTCGGTAGGTTCATCAGATTTCTCCAAATAGAGAAATTATGAGACAGGTATGGCAGGTGACGAAGCAAATCGACGAACTACATAAGCCGGGATATTTGGGGATACCGTGAAGTACATAGCACGGCGGAAGTCCAAAAAAAGAGACCCCAGTAAGGGGTCTTAAATGAGGTATATATAACTATCAGATCACAGAGCCCGAAGCAGACTACTCAACGTCCTGAATTTCAGGAAGCTTCAACCCTTTCGGATAGAAGATTGTATGAACAGTCAGGTCAGCCAGGAACGTAGATTTGATAATTAATTTTATTATAGGGTTAATACTATCCCAAGAATCGGGCGAATTCCAGATAGTGGCATCACAGCTTTCAGGATACTGGTTAACTCCAGGAGCATGGCCAGCCGTGCAGCGCATTGGGTCGGTTGATTCATGCTCGCATTTAGGGCAAATATAGCGCCGCAGCTGGTGTTCACCTAGGTCTTGGTCAAAATCGTGAGGAGTTTCCCAGCAATGAACATCTTCAAGCTCAGGTAGCCTGGACGGAGTGTAAAAAGCCCACGGCACTTCCGTACCTCGCAGTACCTCAAGTGCGTGTATCACCCGCTCAGGCTCGATTTTAAGCACGTCACTGTATGCTTCTATTCGATCACGTAACAGGCTGGCCATTACAGAGATTGTATGGATATCGATACCGGCTGCTTGAGCGTCCCTTTCCAGCTGCTCAATAACGACATCAATACTTGCTGGTGGTGCAGACATAAATAACTGCGTTGCGGCTTCTTGTCGTGACATATACGAAGGTTCCTTCGGTTACCGGTGACAGTAACCGATATTTTCCCCTCGCTACAGCTGGTCACGAATTTTTTCAGCTTGTACATCGGATACCAGAACACAATCACCTGTTGCAGAATTACAAACGTAATATTTTCCGTCCTGATGCTGCTGTAATTTCAGTTTTGTACCCGTAAGTGACACTGTAACGCCACTTGCTTCAAACTGCCCTTTGTTGGTGATGAAAAAGTTGTTTTTTGCGAGGGTTCCGGCTTTCAAATCAACGCCTCTGATCACTTCACCCAGGTCCCATTCGTTCATTACTGAGCGTTGTTTATGGATCAAGGAGCCAAGACAGACAAACACCACGACACTGATTGCAGCAAGACCCATAAGGTTTTTAAACGAATGGTGGGCTTTCAGGTCAAGCGTCTTCGCTTCTACCAGCTGCTCGGACGTTAACTGGACAGCTCGATTGTTACGCGAAGGACGTTTACGTTGGTTAGCAGTCATGGTTCACCTCTGTTTGAAGGAGAGATAATTTTAAACCTGCCAGTATATAAGCGATCTGAATTGGGTGAAGCGAATCATCAATGCTCATGGCCAGTCTACCCTTCTGATTGGTATCTACGGCTTTGCTGCCTCGGTACTGGTATCCATATCTCTTCCTGGCAAGTTCCAGGCCAGCCAGCATGTACTGGACTTGCTGTAACGATAATGAATCAATTTG
This sequence comes from Citrobacter sp. S39, assembly GCF_009495675.1. Taxonomy (NCBI): domain Bacteria; kingdom Pseudomonadati; phylum Pseudomonadota; class Gammaproteobacteria; order Enterobacterales; family Enterobacteriaceae; genus Citrobacter; species Citrobacter sp. S39. The sequence goes on along the minus strand of NZ_CP045556.1, from coordinate 99,688 downwards.
CAGAGACTTGAGCCTGTTTTTTTGCTGGCACAGACCAAATAACTCCCTCGACTCGAAATCGTCGGGGTAAGAGTGTAGTAACCCATCAACTGAGCAGGCATTCAACTTATCGAATTCACGTTCAATACCCTCGACCGAGAAATGTCGGTCTCGAACGGACTCGACTCTACATTTGCTGAGCTGGCCATCTGGTGTGGCTACAAATATAGTTGCGCCTTCGGTCAGGTCTCCAGTCCAGTTTGTATGATTAGTCATATACGCTCCGTAATGGGCCTACTAAACAATATTATCACGGCTGAATATTTGACGAAGCAGTGCGCGATACGCGCCATGATAATGTTAAATTAGTCGTTTATTTGATAGCACCATTTTTCTCTGAATACTGTTCAAACCAGAAAACAATGGGTTTCTCTACAATGCTTATCTGGCCGAATCTTTCTGCCGTTCTGAAATTCATACTACTCTTCCGTGCCCTTTCAACCTGTAAACTTATTTGTTTGCGGAACATTTCCAGTGAATATGTTGTTTTGAGCAGATTGCAGGGCGCACAGGCTGGGAAAAGATTTTCTAAGCAGTTGGCACTTTCATTAAACACTTCACCGGTAGCCTTAAGCTTAAATTTCCCTCTGGCCGCAGCTTGCATATCCTGGACGGATTTCCTTAGCACAGGTTCTACGTGATCAGCGTGCCAACCTTTTTCTTTCAGTACCTCGCCACAATATGCACATCGACCACCAAATTTAGCCCTCAGTACTATTCTTTGTTTTTTTGACAGAGACATAATAAATTCCTTGTGGAACTAAGAGAATCGGCCATCGTCTATTGATTCAGCGATGTTGACTGCCAGGGCGTTATCGTCCAAGCCTGACAACGTTTCATAGCGAAAGACAGGAATGTGAGTTCTTTTAAAAAGGGCAATAATGAACTCTCCTTCAGGCTGAGCGCTGATAGCATCTTCATTGATCATTGCTAGCACTAGTTCCCCGGTATGCGCATCGGAGAGAACAAAATCGAACACGAATTCATCTGCGTACTGTTGCGCCTGAAGTACGTCAACCGGGGCAACCGGTTCATCTTCGAGCTCCAGCTCTACTAAGTCCCGGGCAAGCACCTGGGGTGCGATAATGTACTGACCATTGAACACCGCACTCAAGCGCACATAAAGATCCATCAGGACTTTTGGCAATATCGAATTTTTTTTGATGAAGTACTCGCTCAACCCATCAAGTGCGGCGTTCTCGTCGGCATCGGCATTAATATCTGCCTGCTGATCATGCTCGTCCAAAGGTTGCTGAGTTTGTTGTTGTTCTCGTTTTGTTCGACTCGCGTAGATAAGTATGAAAGCTGCAAAGCACACAAATGTCAGAAATATTGCGAGAGCGATTATATATTTTAGAGTCATGGGTTCATTCCTATAGTCTGGAGATACTCAGGCTCCTTGAACTTCATATTTTCGGGTATATGCCGCATCACCTTTTTGATGTATGGTTGTTCAATTCTCTTAAGCGTATCTAATTGAGATTGATAATCCTTAGTTCTCAAATCATGCTCAGCACCCAGTTGTCCTAATAACGTCTGAAGTTTCTTTAAGGCTTTGCTGCACTGCACTTCGGCATTATCCAGCTTTTCAATATTTAACCAGGAGAGAATATCGATAACAGGATTTATAGTCAGATCGACAAACAGATCAAGCGTGTCATCTGGTAAATTTGAATCAATAGGTGATTGCCGGGCAGGCATTTCATCTGCTAATCGCTTAAGCGCACCCATAGCTCTCTTTAACGAACTACTCGCAGAGGATGTGTCTATTGCTGAAAGTATGGATATTGCTTTACTGGTAGTAACCATATCCAGAAATTCAGTTGTGGAAGCACTATTACATTCATCCTTTGCTGTTTTTAATAGTTCACGGGCATTTTCTGCAAGTTTGAGTCGTCTGCCTGACTCGTTATATTTTATCTGAGCTTCTTTCCAGCAGTTGACTAGATGCTGATAAATCTCACAATCTGGTGATTTCGAAATTTCTTCCAACGAGGACATAACTACGTATTGAAGAAAGATGCTCCTGCATTTTGGCAGCAGCAGGTTAAGATGCAATTCACATTCGTTCAGCTTTTTTCGCGCCGGTGTCTCTCTGAAGAGACCAATAAATAGCGCCCACAATGAAAACTGACGATCTCTTGTCTCTTTAACCAACTCTTCAACTGCCAGGGCTCGGGCAATGTTAGCATTTTCAACCTGGCGTGATAACTCTTGGAGTTCTGTAGCTGTAATCATCTCTCAGCCCTTTAATGGAAGGTTTTTTCTGGTTGTTTGGCTTCTGCCGCGACACCTTGTTGTTCGTCTGACGGCGTTGTGATGAGTCCTGGGCTTTCACCCCCGAGGGCTTTTATCATTGTGTCCAGAACCTCCATAACAACAGAGGTAAACAAAACGAAATCGGCATCAAATCTTTGGGCGTGATCTTCTGGCGAAATGTCATCGTTCTGTTCAATAAGTTCTTCCGTAAAGGTCAGTCGTGAAAAGATGAAATTGTCATTCAGGATGAAAAACATCTGGTTCATCCAGCCCAGTGCAACCTTTGTCACAAGCTTTCCGGCCTCGATGTGATGAGCGATCTCATCACATATCAAATCCTGGCGTTTTGTTGTAACGACCCCCCCGTTTTCGAGCACATCTTTGAGCGTGGCTTCGTCGCATAAAGCTAGGCCAGGCGGCAGACTTCCTGTTTTGACCCACTCTGTTAACGTCAGTTCTACCGGCGTTTCCAGCGTGAATGGGATAATTGGAAGTGAGCCAATAGTTTTACGTAGCAAAGCTGTTACATCATCTGCTTTTTTATGGCTGGTGGTCTCAACAAGCAGTAGACGTGATTTAGTATCCACCCAAATGTTTGTAGTGCTGTATTTGCTGAAAGCCTTTGGTATGAGCTCAGCGAGCACGGCATCGTTGACGGCCTGGATCTCCATTTTCTTTAGCCTGCGGTTTTGCTCTTTCTCCAGTTTCTGAACCCGGGTTCGCACAATTTCTTTGATGGTCGCGGGAGGAAGTATTTTCGATTCGTGCTTAACAGTCAGAAGAATGAGATTATTCGACTCATGCTTTAACAGCTCGACATCTTCACCCAATGGCGGGATCCATCCTGACCGTGCCATATCATTAGGCCCGCAGGGAGTGTATTTCAACTCACTTAACTGTTCATCCAGCTTGTCTAATTCCAGAGCTTTTTGGATGCGGTAGACTACAAGGCTTTTGGGTTTAAATTGGCTCATCGTGGCCCTCAGCTGTTGCTTGATTAATTTTAATAAGGTCAGAGACACGCTCGCGGATCACGACACACTCCCAGTAAGTTAGAGGCTTAGAGCTCAGCACTTGTTTAAACTGCGCCACGGCAATATCAGGTGCTGTCCGATATTGTTCGGCGATATCCTGACAAAATTTCTCAGTCTCTGGGTTATGCAGCTTTTCAGAACAATGGAAGCGTTTCATGCCGCAGCTCCCTTTTTCGAGTTATCCGCTAATTTGACCGCGAAGATTTCTGAAGCTTTTTTCCCATCCCCGCTGCCTTTAAATATGCTTCTCCGGGCAGTCACACCATGAATAGCGAAGGCTTGATAAAGCTCACGAATATCAGGCGCATCGTGGCATGATGCGATGACATGAACCCCGCGTTCAGGCAGCAACTGGAGCAGTTTGGTAAGCTCAATCTGCATAGCGGGTGTAAAACCGCTGGCATGGTAAGCCGTGAATCTGCCGGGATTAACATATGGTGGGTCGCAATACACCACATCACCCGGGCGGGCCATTGATAGCGTGGTCTGGAAGCTGGCGCAAAGTAAAGTTGCTGAGGACATTTTCTCAGCCATTGCGTATAACTCTGTCTCTGGGAGATAGGGGTTGGCGTAATAACCCCAGGGGACGTTAAAGATGCCTTTCCGGTTGTATCGGCATAGTCCGCGATGGCCAAACCTATTCAGATAGATAAACAGAGCAGCTTGAGTGTCACTTGCACTATCATGATTATTGAACTGGCTTCGCAGCTCATAATAGGCGTCCTCAGAACGCCCGAGACAGTAAAGGCGTTTAAGCTCAGAAAGTACCTTTTCAGGCGACTTAAAAATACTCTGGTATGTATCGATCAGGTCGCTATTAATATCGGCCAAAATGTATTCTGGGTAATTCGTATTCATCATTACAGCGCCTGAACCGCCAAAGGGCTCAATAAGCCGACCACCTTTCGGTAGTACATGCTTAAGACTTGCCATAATGTTGTGTTTGGCTCCTACCCACTTCAGAACGCTTTTCATTTCATTCTGGCTCCAGAATATTAGGACGCAGTGATCGCGACCAATGGGAGCGAGATGGCATATAGCCATCCCGTCAGGAAGCTTGTTTTAACGTTATCACGCCCATGAAATTGGCTATTTCGAAAAGGCCGACAAAACGAGAGCGTTTTGTCAGACACGGACAGGCATGATGATGTCGTAATTGTTTTTGTTTACTGAAATCAATATGCCGGTCGTTGTATCACGCAAAGCAATCTGTGCGGCTTCTCCTTCTTCCGAACACGCCCCCAGGCTTGCCAGTGATTCCAGGAGGTAATCGGCATTCATACCGATATCAACAATTGTTTCGGGCTCGCCTGCCTCTTTCGCAATGTCCATCACCTCTTTGCAACTGATTGCATTTGAGCCGGGCGACTTAAGCTGTAGGGCGTTGTCTTTGAATGACATCACACAAACACTGGTGTTGTTTGGCGAGCCCTCTTTAAGCAATGGGGTTGCGCGTTTTAGTGCGGTGGTGAGTTCAGAAGGATCAACCTTAAACAGTTCAGTATTTTTGGCTACCGTGCTGGCCACGCGCTTCCAGTCCGGGTAACGGCCATCGACAAGATTTGAAATGACTGTATGGCTTCCGAGCGTAAATGTCAGGTTACGGTTGCTGTAGTCAATTTTGAATTGACCCTGGCTACCGCTCAGGATTTTATGGAGCACGGGGAAAACCCCGTTGGGTAAAATCACACCTGCATTCGTGTTACTGATAGAGGTAGGAGCTGTCGGAGATTGAATCTCATCGCCCACGTCATCGCTGAAGTCGATATCATGAGAACTGACGGCCATACGATGTCCATCAGTGGCTACAGCAATAAATTGGCCATTATCGATACCGAGGTAGACCCCATTCATATAAAAGCGGACATCGTTCTGAGCCGCAGCGTGGCTGACACGCTTGATAATCTGACTCAGCATCTGCGTTGGAAAGTAAACGCTGTAATTATGTTCCAGCGTCTCAGCCTGAATTTCGGGTATATGGTCTAAGCAAACCGGGATGTTATAGGAGTTTTTGTCGGTGCGAATGACAAGATGGTTTTTTGCCGCATGGAAGCGGACGTTAATTTCATCTTCGCCGCGCATGTTGCGGATTAAAGAAAAGAGTTGTGTTGCAGGTACTGATACGTCCATATCACCATTGCCCCCCGATACCGTCCCTTTACTGGTAATTTGGGCAGAGTTTAAGTCAATGCCAAGGGCAGAAAGACAATCCCCACGTAACCGCAGCGTGATCATCTCCAGTACTTTCATTGCAGGAGACCGGCGAATAACCATACACGGCATTTCGATAATTTTGAGAAGTGCTTCAGCAGAAATATCAAACCCTGGAAGCTCTTTAAATGATAAGCGTCTTGCCTTTGGTTGAACTGCGTCTATTGTAGATGCGTCTGTCATTTTACTGTCTCCCATAATTATCCGTGTTAAATTAATCGTACCCCCGGTCAATCAAGTGACGAATAGCAAATTATGAAAAAATGAAGTTTATTTGTGGTGACGGCGATAACCTAATTCAAACGCGAACTGCCATTGGTATTCATTTAAAGCACATCCAAGAGATGTGATGGCCTCAACAATTTCCTTTATAATGAGGTTGCCTGAATTCAATCTGTACTCGTAGTACCAACCTATATCAAATGCGATAAGCTGGAGGCGGAAAAGATGGATCTGAGGAACGTAACCAGTAACGCCGCTAAGCGCTTTTATATAAATGAGTTCCCCTTCCATTTCTGATAGAAAAACCATGTCAAGAATATTGGACGCGAAATTCGTCATGGTGAACATAAATTGAGCCTCTTTATTGAGCCTCGCGTAACACATCGGATGCCTTAAAGTAGCCGAGTCGGTGCATCATTTTATTGATCTGACCTACTTTGCCATCAGACCCTTCATACTTACTCAACCGGTGAAGTAAGATACGCATGGACATCAACACACTGTCTGATGCGTTATCACCACGGGTAAGTAGTTTATCAGTACTATCTGAGTATGACCCCGTAAGTGCCGCGCTCACCAAATCACCGGCAATAGCATCCGGGTGGCACAATGCCATCAAACCGATAATCAATGCCTGCCGATTAAGTTCCGTTTCTGTCAGGCCTGTTTTTGAAGTGAGTTCTGCTAGTAAATTATCAGTGCTCATTATCATGCTCCTTTTGCTTATGTTCTCCCGGTTGAATGGCGGAAGAGTCTTTACTACTGCGTGAAAATACATCCGCGACCAGAAATTTAGCTTTCTCTGAAGGACTCATAAATTTCCAGAGTTCATCAGGATATTCATCGTCATGCTTTTCAGATTTTTTCAATCGGGAGATTCCTTTTAATTTTGCAGCCATGCGGCTCCGTCCATACGGACGGATTGGCATTGTAAAATTTTGCTGCGAACTATCAATCAGACCAGTAAAGTGACGACCCATATAAATACCTCTAAGTGCAGTAGTTATTTTTTCCCGATTCAAAGCTCCGCCTTTAACGTCATACTACGGGATAGCATTACTGCAACGAAATATTCAGGGATTGTTTACGGCGTTTTGAAGGTGTTATCCATTACCGTTTTACTTCTCGCTACCCAGTCGTTTGCATCACTGCAATTGATGTTTGACGCTACGACCTGACGGGCGGATGTATAGATTGGACTTGCATAACCACCATTCCCGGCAACTACCAGACGGATACTGTTGAGATATGCGTAAACAGGATCCTGTAGGATTGTAGAATCGATGGATGCCTGCTGTTTACAGCTATCGCTACGCATCTTTACTACATCAGTTGCGACCATGACGCATTCAGGACATTCATTTTTAAGCTGAATGAACTGAGTTGGTGTCTGCCCCGCTGCCGGACTTCCATCTGCTCTAAGAGGAATATTGGCTTCAGCAATATTGATGCAGAAAGTCGATCCCGCAATTAGCGCCAGCAATAATTTCGTTTTCATATAACCTCGCCTTATTTAATTCAGATTTATCGAACTGAGCTTACTGCTTTAAGTGGTGAGTAAGAAAAAAAAAGGGTGACAAAACGGGGGGTGTTTTTTAACCTTAATCATATCCCATATGATTAGGTTGATTATGAACAATGCCAATATGCAGGGAGATGGTACTGAACATCGCCTGGAGCGCTTTTCCCGTATTCAGAAGGATGCGTTGGTACTTCTTCTTTTGTGCAAAGAAAAAGGCACTGCGATAGTGCCATTCACCAGGTTGCTGGGGTTTATTAACTCTGTTCCAGACAGCCAGGATGTAGCTGAGCCCAACCTACGTAAGTCACTCAAAACATTGCAGCAAAATGGCTATGTATGGAAGTACCGGAACAAAAACGATCTTACAGTTTCATTTGAGTTAACTTCATCAGGAGAACTCCAGGCAACTTCATTTCGGGTGCGAAGATTAGAGGCATGGGGCCAGGCAGACGAGTAAAACTCGTCTGCTGGTGGTTACACAGAAAGATACTTTTTACTGATAGTTAAAGCGCTGCGTCGTTTTAATGCAAATGGACGATTATCAGAAAGTCTGGAAGCATTACCGGCGCGAATGAATATGCGTTTCATCCTGCGGTCAAAATGTTCTTCTGACCAGCCGAAGGGATACGTACCCTTAATACCATCTATTGGCCCGGCAAGAATGCGAGCGGTTTCGCTACGAAGAGTACTTCCCCTTAAACCAAATGAGCTAAGTTTATTTCTTATCAGACTTACAGAAAATTTCCTGGGTTTTAAAACACCCTTAATACAGTACAGATGTTTACTCATAGCATTACCCTTTTATTATGGGAACGATTAGCTGCGCTGCATAAAGTCGATGGATTGGCGTTTGTTTTCTTCGATTATCTTCATTGCCTCTTCAAGCCATCCAGCATCTTCACCCCGGCTGGTTAGCTCTTTGTGCTTTAGTTTGAGTGCAAATACTGCGTCATCAGCACCGGCAGTAAACAATTCTTGTCTGACTTGTTGTGTGCTGGTTGTACCATTTATAACACCAACCATATAATTCACGATATCAATAACTTGGGGGAGTAAATCTGGATCCTCATGATTAATCTCCTCGATACTGACAAACGGCAGTAACCGGTCAATCAGCATATGGGCTAGGTTGGTGATATTCAGCAGGAATAGGTTATCGTTCTCGGTGTCGCTTTTGCTTTTTACTTCTGATGCGGTAAACGACTGAACCCGGCGATTGTATTCGCACTGCCACTCCTTACAGGCACTGATCATCCAGTTCTGTATCTCTTCATCAGAAGCGTTGGATGATGGAATGTCCATCGCAGCAGGGAGAACTTGATCCCACGGGTAAACATGAGAATCAATCATCACGCCTTCCGCGTTACGCATTAACTCAGATAAAGCCACTATGATGCGGCGCATCAGATGGTTTTCAGTGAGGAGAGTAAACTCTTGTTTCGATGCACCAACGAGCTCGACGTTGAGTCCTGTCAGCGAGTCGTTAGTGTTTGGCATAGTAACAGGCCTCCTGCCCTAAAAGATGATTATGAACCAGTCCGTGGTCGCAGGGTTTAGTAGTGCCAGTCAGCGTATCCGATTTTACGCTTTCGTCTTGATCACCAGTGTTCACTGAGGGTAGTAAAGTTTTGACGACGTTTTTCATAAAGACCTTATACTGTCATGACAGTCGTATGTAATTTTAGATAAGTTCTATAAGACATCTCAAAAAATAATGGTAATCCGCGAGCAGATTACCATTCAGGCATTCATCAATCATAATATGCTACGGTTATTATTTTATAATACCGCACTGCTTTGCTATCTCGATAACATCGCCATTTTTTATGATGATACCCAGAGTTTGCGCATCCTCAATGTGTCTAGTGGCGCATCCACCGACAGCTTTAACCTGCTCGATGAGACGGTCTGAGGCAGCAGCAGTATACGCCAGTGTACTGTCTGGAGTGTTGAGACTGAACAGATAAAAGCCTGAGACAATTCCCAAAATTACCAGTAGTCCACTTCTGAGTATCGCCGAAAAAAGGGCCGCAACGCAAATTGCACCACCGGCATAAATAGCAGCCTGGCCATATGACATAGACCCATTTTCCAGTATCGTCTGGAGTGCGTTATTGAATTCATTCACGGCAATAATTCCCCATTAGTTATGATACAAATTAAAACAGATATGCTGCTAATCATTAAAAGGCTATCTCAGTTCCATAAGCACCAGTGCTTCCTGGAACTTCATCCTGATTTCCCAAATAATAATTTTCCATTGTTGGGGGCGAGTTGCGTGGTGTTGCTGGCCTCGCGTTCGTGTTTTGTGGCCTGCGGCTATAACTGGTATTCTGCCGGTGATCCTGCCCACGGTTCTGCTGGAGGTGACGACTCACCAGTTTATTACCGCCTACATTGACTTTGCGAAGAACATGCCCCTTCACGGGGTTGACAAGTACGTCCATAAAGAAGCGTTCTTTACCATCCTCCTTGATTAGGCGGGTACGCAATTGGGCCTCCAGGTACACTCCTGTCCCGACATGAAGATGATTGCGGGCCACATCAGCAAATTGACCAAGCAAAATGATCTGATAGTGTTCTTCCGTAATTTTCTCCAGACCAGATTTATCCTCCATTGAGGACTCAGATGTTGTTACATAAATCTTTGCGTAGATGCCGTGGGTAGGGTGTTGTCGGATTTCAGGCTCACGGCCTACAGTACCTTCGATAATTACTTTGCTATAGCCACGATTAGTCATACACCCTCCCCAGCTCTGTATCGGATGACATTATTATCAGCCTGTCCGGTCTGGTGACGAATGGTAATTCGTTAAATAATTGCACTGCACATCCATAAAAATAGTCAGGATATTAAGTTTGTGGTGAGAAGGACGGCACATCAGACAAAAAAAATCCCGGCCAGGCCGGGAAAGGTGATCTTTATGCCAGCGTACTCGCCAGCGTTCTCTTTGTTATGTCCCCATACTAAACATGTATGGCCCAGAGTGAAACAATTTTTGAAACCTGCAATGAAAATACATTGTGTTTCCATTTTGTTTACCTGAAAAGAGACGAAATGTATTATTGCTTGAGATGCCTTTTTGCCATACGTTTTAGGGTTTGGAGTATTGTTTGGTAAGCAGCGAGTTCATTTTTGTACTCAGCAATCTCCGTCTCATTCTTAACATAGTCGTTTTCAAGCTTAGCTATAGTATCAGTGTATTCTTGCATACTCTGTTCAACTTTTTTTGTTGCTGTACGAAACGCAGCGCTTTTAGTCGTTCTGATACCAACGGGGAATGTTTTCCCGATTTCCACGTCATGTTTATAGAAACTGCTGATGCTTGTATTCCAGACGCTTGGCTTTTTGTCGCTAGGCCGAATTTTGATAAATGTGATTCCAGGGATTTTATCCACAAGAAAAACAGTTTTTTCACTGCCTTCTGCCGCATTCTTTTTCATTCGAATTGTTTTTACGCCAACTTCTATTAATTCGACGCTGGTTTTTATTTTCGACGGGTTGTCTACGTCCATATCAATAAATACCCGCCAGCATGACTGGCCCTCTTTTATCGATGAAGGACACGCTTGTGGAAAATGGTCTTTGTACATGGTAAACCCCAACAACCTGAAATATGTAGGATAAAGATTAAGGGCATTTATGCTGCTTACGAAATTCGGGGCGACTCACTAATCACAGGGTGCGCTGGATTGACTCTGCGGCCTGTTGCCTTAGTGCGTTGCTGATACCAATTGCTTCAGCGAGATAAGCAAGATTATCCACCAGCACACATCGTGTCCCGGAACTGAGATCTCCAGTTACTCCCCAGCGGAGCATTTCACCAGGAGCCGGTTCATAATTATCCAGTTCACACTCAGGAAGGTCTACTGGCTCTCCCAGATAATCAATTAAGACCGGCCTGATATCGCTATATTCGGCATCAATACCAAGTGGCAGATCTTTCCTGACATATTGCCTCAGAACAAATAAATCCCTTTCGCTACATTGAGGGAAAATTCCAACCGGCAAGTTTGTGATAAGAATAGCTGCACCTTTTGAATCGCCAATTTCCTGAACGAGTTTTGCGGCGCACCAGACCGCCCCCTTCAGGAACTCCAGATTTTCATGCGATTGCTGTAATGACATATGACCTCTTTCTTATTGTCTGGCCCGCTTAAATCCATCGTTGCCATATGATTTAAAATACTCAGTAAACCCCTTATCGCTTTCACGAGTGTCGGCTGCGGCTTTTGAATTTGCCTCTTGCATGTCTCTTTCGCCTTTTTCCTGGCTGAGTTTCATGAAAGTCTTAATGTTATCGTCATTAGGGTCAGCCAGTACTTTCTGATAAGCCTTCTGGTAGCGCTCATCCAGGCTTAACCCTATTCCGAGACTCTGGCATCCGCTAATGCCGGTTATGAAAGCAATGATCAGAAACTTTCGTAGGTACGCACATTTCATCATTACTCCTACCGGGATGACCCGAGCATTTTGTTCCAGGCCGTAATCAGTGACTGAATCCCAGAAGTGGGCACAGGAGCAACCCATTTACAGCAGCTGAACCACAGGCGGTTAAACCGGTGAGGCATTTTCGTGATGTAGTTTTCCTTATACTCAAAGTTGTATTTATCACCAACGATGCGCGGAACTTCTTTGCAGAACGGACAGCGTTGAGCACCCGCGCTCATTTCAGGAACGATGATGAACTCGGTTTCCCCCAGCGTATCTGGATCCCACGGTTCGCGTTCACGCCAGCATGTGCCTTCTGGGAGCACGATATTCTCGTCGCATACGATGTATTCAAAGGTGGGAAATAACAGTTGATGAACACCGTGTTTACGCCAGCGCACTAACGCCAGAAACTCAATATGTTCTGAGCTATCGGCTTCCCGGGGAACAATAAAACGGTATACACCTGCTTTAGTCGGTAACCCTTCGCCCCGGATGCCAACTGGAGTCCAGCTTGGTTCTGTTGAGATACGGCGTAGTGCAGTCATAGTTACTCCCATTAAATTTTCTTCGTTCAATTTCCAGAATGAATCGATCTTTAAATCACTCTAACGGTAACTATTCCGATTACGAAATTCCGTTACCTTTAGGAATGATCGTGTTAACAGCCAGCATTGCATTTTTGAAGAAGTGTGCATTGCTACTTCTTAACTTAACAGAAGCATTAGAACTGACCGGGCTCAATGCCAGTAATGCGGTGCTGCGTCCCAGCCAGCGATAATATGAGAATAAACCCCACGAATTCAGGAATTCTCGTTTCATAATTGACATCAATTCAGATCTATCAGTCTGGTTAACTTTTGGGAACGTAATGAAAACTGCGCTATCCGGGTTCCGGGACAACCAACTGAAAACCTCTTCATTGGTGTAATAATACTTACCTTGCGTAAACACTCGCCCATTAAATCCTAATCGCACGACTGAGGACGGTATAATGTTATGGCAATAATCGAGCATGGGATATCCCATTTTCATCTGAGCGATATCAATGCGATTATCGCTCGGAATGCTTGCAGGTGCATTTGCATTTTTGAAACCGCGAGTACTGATCGAGTAATGACCGTCATCTGCATTCTGATAAACCCAGAATGGCTTGCAATACTCTTCTGAGTCTATAGCGGCTGTAAGATACGCTTCATCATAACTTTCAAATAACTTTTTTACTTTAGTCTGGTGGTCTGCAATATTTCTGGATTGAAGGTCTGGCCTGATTTTTAAAGGAATAGAATACACCGGTTCAAATGCCTTGACCGTATGGCCAGAACTCGTATGGTTTAGCAAATACCCAACCCACTCACGTTGAATTCCTTTTCCTATATACTCGCCGCTGTTCGCCCCTGCGTTGGTATCAAAACGCACGATAGATGTTCCACGCGCAGAAAGCATATTTTCAAATTCAGCACGGATAATGTTGGTATTTTTGCTAGTTAACGAATTCTGGAGATCATGCATATGTAGCCACCATTCATGTTTCAGCTTCGACTCTCACTATAATCACATGTTGAAATTTATTGTTACAGTGAGAATGAGGACGTTTTGCACCCAAAAATAAATAGCTTTTTCAACCGCAATTTGTGGGCATAAATGGTTTTTCTTAGCGTAAAAAAATAGCCGACTATGTCGGCTATTGTGACGATTCAACAGCTGGTGGTCAGAAAATGCACATCGAGGCGTATGCCGTCTTCTGGGAAACTTCAGTAGGGTTACGACCAATGAAAATACTACGGTTATTTTCTTTCTCGCTACGCATGAAGCGGTAGAGGTGGATGGCTACTCCATGAGCTTTCTGCACATCACGTCGGTGCAGCACAAGGTGCATTCTTTTTGGTGGTATGTGTGGGAAACGTTTCGCCAGAATTTGTCCAAGCACGTTAAGTGATTCACTGTTCTCGCGTAGCTGGTAAAGGTCTTCCACGATGAAAAAGATGTTATTCCCCCTGTCGAGTTCGTCAGGTACGGGGCACACTTTTAATCGGCACTCGATGACTTCACAACTCCAGTCACGATGAGGCAGAGACATGATGATGTTTTCTTTCTGCAAGACATTCGACATAAATCCCACCTCACGGTAAAAGCTGTATCAGTTTAACTCCCAAAACCCTTCGGCTGTGGGTTCTGCATTACGCACCGGCTCTCAGATTCCTTAAGGCTTTGATCCAGTATTATTCTTGAGAAATTTGAGTTCAGAACTACCCGGCTTCCCTTTTTGGGCCGTCTTGATAAATTCCCGCTCTTTGAAATACCACCGTTCAACAATTTGTGAAGATAGCGTATTGGATTCCAAGGCATAAGCCTGCAACTCCCTCCATGCAGCTATGTTATGCGGTTTGTATTTTGCCAGCTTAATATCCAGTTCTTCTTGCCAAGATCTGGCGCGTTTTGTAAAAACCTTTCGACCCAGCATTGGGAAAACCAAGAGCCCTGCTATATTGCCGACGAACTGTACAGACCAGTCAGAGGTTATGTAAAACCATATCCCGGCATTAACCGAAACCAGAACCAATAACCATGTTCCATACGCTCGCTGAAATGGAGGGAAGCAGTTATCTCGCCACATTCGAATACTTTTTCCAATGCTGTTCAGCAGGTTTTCGTTTGTTTTCATCAGTTATCTCTGTTCCTCTTCAGCATAGGCCGTTTGTATCAATTCAAACCTGTTCACCCTGACTACTTGAAGAACTATCTGATCGGTAATGCACCTAACCGGCGTAGTGCATCAGTAACCTCGTCTATGCCGAATAAAGACATTGGCGGGACTTTATCTCCAGAGATTGAGCAGGCTGTACACAATGCATTGTATGAGCTTACTCGTTCACGATGTAGAGACTGAAGGCTTACGATCAACAGATCTCGCTCTGGGCCCGTGGTAGCTCCTATAAGGTCAAATAAACTTTGTTTAACCACTTACGTAATCCTCCGTCAAAATCAGTCAAGAGTGCGCTCATTCTCCTCAGTTTCATTTTTTAATGAACGGAAAAGGTCGACAAATCAGGCGGTATTAAAGACACCATCGTCTTTTAGTCCCATCCGTGTGTATACATCATTAATATGCTTGTGAATATATTGAAGATCACTTGCCTGCTCATGCTGTCTGATACGGTCTTCATGGCGAGAATTGGATAACCGAATGCAACGTTCCCGTTGTTCAACAATGTACTCAGTACACTGGGTATGTTCAAACATGACCTCTCCCCATTGCCTGGCAGCGCGGAGATACAACCCTCTTTCTTCCAGGTCCCGGGCAAGTATCACCGATTTGGTCGCTGGTATCTGGTACATTTCTTCAGCGAGCAGGAACGCTGCTGCACATTTTCTTTGTCCCATATCTACCTCTACCCTTTGTATAGAGTCGACATCTGGGCAGAAGTGAATGAGATTAACTCTTCAACCTGCCATTCGCTGATACTCTCCTGGTGGATAACCGAGTCCAGAAGTGAGCAGAAGACCCGACCTTCACAGAAGGCATCGAATAAGGTTTGCCAGGCACCGGCGAATCGCCCGGCCAGTTTACTTCGCTGACGTTTACTGCGGCAGCGATGCAATTCTTGCTGAAACAAGGATTCGTTTTCCGCACTGCTTTTTTCATGCAGAGCATCCCATAACTGGTTGAACCGTGTTTCAGTACAATTTCTGGCCGTTACCATCGTCATAATATTTCCTTCAGAGGCGGTTAAGCCTGTATCAATGTTGCTATTTGATATCTATTTTCCACGTAATATTCAGGTGACGAAATCTCAGCTATAAATCGCTGATGGCTAATTAGTCTGACCCGCATTTCTCCCGGTTGTACGCCCCACCAGGTAGCACCCATTCTTTTGACATGTTAATGACGGGCAATGTATAGACCGGATTTACCGCTTGCAGCAGCGCTTCCTCATCCGTGATATTAATAGGAGTAATATTCTGGCTTAGATCCAGAACATTTATTCGTTTACGACTGATAGTGACCCCAAAGCGGTTTTCATAGTTGGCCATTGCGTGAATACGCTCGGGGAAATAATGTTTGATGGTTGCCCATATGCGAGCACTGTTGTATATACACGTTAAGCATGAACTGCGACCCCATCCAAGACGATACGGTACTGGGGCTGTAACACGATGTTTTGCTAAAATCTCCCAGACTTGTTCTTCAGACCATTCAAGTACTGGCCTCCAGGCATCAACTTGTCTTTTTTTGCAACTGCTGGTATGTGGCTCCAGTTGTAAGTAATTGAATCTATTAGAGCTTTCCGCTCTCCTTTCCCCCGTAATAAAAAGCACCTTTTTTCCGTCAAAGCGTCTCTGATTTGTGAGTGCTCGCCGACCAACATCAATTTTTAGTGCTGATGAGCACCAACGTGTTTTAAGGCTTGGTGATTGCTGAGGGAACCGAAGTCGCGTGGCGGGAGTGCTTCGCTGGATATCACGTTCCGCGATTATTAATCCATCTGGGGTTTCGATACATTGCGGGCGACTGTAGCCATTCTCTTTCAGCATCTCACCTTCCATTCCTCCCTGAAGCCAGGAGAACATCAACGGTATCTGAAATGTTGAAGCTATTTTGCGGTTGTAGTCGGCCATAAATGGCCAGTCCATTAAAGTACTTCCCTCGCGGCCATCAACATCGTGATGCCAGAGTTCCACCCTGGACAGATCGACCCCGATGTCAATTAAGTGGAGAAGGCAGGCTATGGAGTCTTTTCCGCCGCTAAGGCAAATGATTATCACGTCATAGCAAGATATGTCGATATCTGGAGCGTTCCTGTACGTTTGTCCTGATAGTGGCGTGGTGATGCCTGCTATGCTACTCAGTGCAGGAATAATAAAGTTATCGTCGATTAAATCACTCACTTGCCGCGCTCCTGCTCTGAAGTGAATTTGTCAGAATCGCAGCAAGTCTAGTCTCGCCTAATGATGAGGCCAGATCTGATAGCGCTAGTTTACCTGCTGCTTCCATACCAAGTGCCTTTACTCGACTGGTATCAAGAACTGCAATTCTTTGGCCTGTTGCCTTACAGACAAGCGCATATCGACATACGCTTAATGTGCGATGGATGATGAATGAGAACATTTGATTGTCGATTTGTGCGCTGAATTTGCAGATCACATTTACTTTATGCGTCAACCCATTCTGGATTATGATTGTTGCAACATCGTCTTTAGGCATATCTACCTCCGGCTTTTTACTAAGCCTAATACGACGCTAACAGCTGACGAAATTTGCTTACAGATATAACTTTCACTGCAAATATCGTGTTATGAGTGACTGATTACTGCTTTGGAGACAGAATGGATTTTTCTAAAACTACTGTAGTGAAACCCGGTTTAATTGGTGATAACAACGCGTATTGGGCGATGCACTTTTGCTCAATTATTGAAACCCTTTATGATAATAACCGGATGAAGGTACGTTTTAATTCCCCTCTCATGGGGAAACATACACCAACAATGAGAAACCTAGTTTCATTAGCTGGTGAAGGATATTTTTCTTTAATTAAAGATCAGTTCAGAAACTTCGGTCTACAAAATTTGCTCTGCCACTATCTGATGAGTTATGAAGGTAGAGAAGTCTTAAATACTATACTTATTAATTTGTCTGATTATCGCAATGTCGATATCCTCGCTAATATGAGCCAGTTTGGTGTATTCATTAGCTGCCGTGACTTTAGAAGTGGCACTAATTTTGCGGTAGAGCATAATCCTTATCTACTTGGCCATGAGAATGTCTTTTATAATTCAGTTTATAATAGCTTAAAGTTTGCAGATCTATGCATTCTTTTCCGTATGAGAACGAATCCTAACCAAGAATCAGCTACTTTGTTTGGCATTCTTGGAGAGGTCGAAGGAAACAATGGTCAGGACTTGAAGAGACCGGCCTTCTGGGGAAGGAAAGGTTTGTATTTGTCTTTTGGTATTGGAGTCAATCCTAAACCCAAGGGGGAAAAACGTTCTAATCAATTTCAGCTTAATGACTGTACTTGCCAGTGGGTAAACGCTGCTGATGGTTATAAATTTGTCGCTATTTTTGAGTCAGAACACCATCTTGTTACAGATTATCTCGATGCAATAGGTACTATTGAACACCTTAATAAATTTGGCCCCAACCATCCTTTTCTAACACATTATCCAGCTCGGCACATTCTAAACATTGTGAGAGATGGCTGGGATAAATCAGTTGATATATTGATTACTGAACTGCGACGTTATCTTGCGCCTAACGAATTAGCTTCGCTAGGAACAAATCCAGTAATACCCTTTATACCCTCATTCAAACATTAAAATAAATGGGGCTACGGCCCCATTTTTTACTCACGATATAAGATGTAATAACATTTTCTGACCTGCATACTGTTGTTCAGGTAACCACAAAGTGCTTCACGACCATCCTGACTACGACCTATCCATAGGCCAGCCAAGCGTTTATCTGGTTGCTCAGACAGTATGAAAATTTTGCTGTTAATAAGACCAATGAATGGGCGTTCTACTCCCTGGGGGACTACAAAATTCCCCAGCGGTTTGTAACTTTCCAGGTTCAATACGATCGCAGCTGTCTGGTCACTGGAATTGTCAGCATCGTCCTGTTGCTCGCTGGCAGCAGGTTGTTGGTAGTTTTGAGAAGGCTGCTGAGCATAGAAATCGTTCGGATCGATCGATTCTGCGCTGGTTATGAAGGGCAATAGTGCTAAAAGGCCAAAAACAGCTTTTTTCATATGTCCACCATAGGGTTATGCGTTTAAATATGATTAGGCTATCAGTACCAATGCTGTCAGGCTAAAAACAATGGGGACAAATTGAGGGCTTTTATGTTGTGTTTATTGCTATTTTTGTCCTGCAATAGCATCTATTTCACACAATACACAGTGACATTTAGCTGGTGGCTCAAGTCGTTCGAATTGCGTCAGATTATGCAGACGTAATCGAGGTATACGTCTGACAGCATGATGGCCACACGAAAGTTCAAGAAACCAGATTCGTCCGTTACGGCTCCCGTCCTGAACCTTTACGTTTACAACTTCTCTCCATATGCGAATCATGGCTAACCTTCTGCCGGGCTCGGTGGTTCATCGTTGTCCTGGGTAATTTTAACGTAATCACCCTGATTGATAACGATTACTTCATTAAGATGAGGGCTGTAACGTACCCTCTCTACTTCGTCGAGATAGTCCACATGTCTACGCGCCTTGTTATTCGAGAAGCCGAGCGCTTTCCCTATTGCGTGAACTGATGGCCCACGGCCACCATTTCTGTTCATGTATTTTTTGACATACGTGATGATTGCTTTCCTGTCACTGGTCATGTCCGGGAGTTCGGCAATGTCATCATGACCTTGTCCTTTCGCTACGCGCAGCGTCATAGACTTTCTTTCACCATCGATAATGATTCGTCCCTGGTCATGCAACTGCCGGATACGCCGGGAAACGAGCCCTTTTGAATACCCCAGAGAAGAACAGATCTGCTCGTAAGACGGTGCTGCACCCTGCTCTTTGATTTCTGTCACAATGAAATCAAAGAGCCTGTCCAGGTGGGCATTTGCTTTTGGGGCGTTCTGTGCTTTTCCAGAAACACTACCGGCGTTGTCTTCAGTCATATCCCTTCCGTCCAGTTGGTGGTTGTTAATTAATGCGGGCTATCGACGTTCTTCGTCGAACTGAGACTAAAAGGCACGACGTCCGCTTTTACATCAGTTAAGGAGTGATTACCGCAGAGTTGCCCTTTAACTTTAGTCAGGCCCACCAGCGCATCCTCAAGCAGTTCTGATTCCTGAGATGTCACATTACTACCCAGTTCCATACCGATTTTTTCGCCCGCGTCCTTGAGGATACTGATAGCACGATCGATAGATTCACTGTACATAATCGCCACCTTGTTCGTTTTGTTAACATAGCCAATTAGTGCGTGTTCAGCTATAGCTGAGTTGTTTTATCACCTGTTTATGCGGCCCTTTTTCTTGCCAGGCAGCGAGCTAAAACCCGTTCCCTGGCTTCATGCTGCTCATCGATACAAAGCTGAATTCCCAACCCCAGGATGTAACGCTCCTGAAGTTCTGCCGGATGGAGGAAATTGAGCGCGGTGAAACCAGCTGGCACGGAACCATATTTGGCCAGGCTGTCTTCGTAACGTCGCTGGGCTATTTCACAAATTAAGTTATATTGAGCAATAGCTGCCTCACGTCCAACTTGATTGAATATTTCAACCGCCAGGACTTCCGAACATGTCTGCATTTTTGCATCCGTTTTGTTTACCTGACATCAGTATCACCCCGATGTGCTGGCTAACGAAATTTACGGATAGATGAATGTAATGAGGGGAATAGAACGTAATGGAATGTTTATACTGAACCCAAATTATGGGGAGCTTGATAATCAAATGTGGAAGTCTGTTGAGAAGCAGACTTCCAGACTTGGTATTAACTGGTTTTCTGACTATTAAGCCAGCTGATTAGCTCATCTTGCGTGTCAAAAGACGCGACAAAGGTCTGCTCCTGATCAGGACGTTGTGCATCCCTTATCGCTCTGAATGGAGCTTCACCGCTATAGTAGAATATTGGCTCCGCACGGCGTTTGACCCATGCTGATTGCTCGCGCTCTGCGAGCTCGCAGGCTTCTTCGTAATTGTCCGCTACTCCCAGCACTGTCGAACGATCCCAAGCTCCTCCATTCAGGCATCGAACAGTGATTTTCCCGTCCGGGCAAGTAATGCCATATGGATGATCCCACCAGGCATCAAGCTGAGACTTTGAGCGCTTTTCATTAGGTGTATCGTCGAAGTTTTTAGGTAATACCGGATTAAGGGGTATGCAGTTTGGCACTTGGATTCTCCCTGTAGCCTGAATCTACAAATAGGCAGTAAGCAATGTTCGTCAGGTTAACATGTACCTCCTGTTAGGTAATTAAGTACTTCGTTCCATTTTCGATATTCGCGTTATCTGACTCATTTTCTCCGACTTCAGGAGATCTCCATGCTGCTACGTAAGCCATGTGAATCAGGCTTGTTTTTCGCCCCGCTTTGACCCCATTTCCATGATGTTCTCAAACCTCGCGCTGTTACAGTAGGACAACTGCTACTGACGAGGTGAATATGACCAGATACCTTGGATACTGCGCCCTTGCGCTCCTTACCGTCCTGCCGACCGCTTCGGTATATTCTGCTGTACAGAATGATACAATGGGCCTATACGCTCCCGATCCCAGCTACACACCTGACATCCAAAATTCAGCACCTGTAACGCCTTCTCCGGGGGATGACAGTCTGTACAGTGATGACGTACCCGATTCATCTACCGCTCCAGAAAGCACCATTACCCCCCTGAATAGCTTTGATGTTATGTCTTTTTCTATAGGGCCGGTAAGCCTGCGGATGACAGCTTCTGAAGCGATCACTGCTATCACTGACAAACTTGGCCAGTCTGCTGGTGAAGAAATTCAAAAGCGCTACAGTAACAACTCATTGAATAGTATTTTCTGGGGAGATGCTCACCAGGAGACGGTGGTCTATTTTATCCCCGATACGGCAGTTGACCCCATTGAGCCGGTGGCTTACAAAATCCGCTTTTCATTCAGCAACCCTGATCTCTTACTGAAGTCGGCGATCGAGAAATATGGAGAGCCTTCAGTCTCTGATGCCCAGAGAGGTCGTTATATCTGGTGCAAGGCACTGGCGGAGAAAACGAATAAGTGTGATGACAGTAAATCTGAGCTTACGCTGACAACGCGAGAAGTTGAAGACACTGGCATCCTGACTCTCAGCGACCCAACGGTCTCATTTGATGCCTCGCGGACTGCAACGGCCACCCCGGATAAAGACCAGGCTGCGACTGAAGATAACCAGGGGCCATTGCCACAGCTCTGAAGTCGTCCGTCGCTGTCCAGCATCCTTTTGCAGGATTACTAAACCGACTGAATTCGTCAGCCGGTTTTTTTATCTGAATTTTACATTAGCGTCTGAAAGTACGCTTTCCAAACGGGCTTATCTCTTTGACGTGAAAACCCGCATTAGTCAGCATCCTGGCCATGACAACTGATGCAGGAAGACAGGATGCCTCCACTTTATGGCCGGGAGTAGCATCCAGAATACTTTGCAACATGGAGCGCCCAAATCCTTTTTGTCTTTGACTCCTGGTAACACCAAACATCCTGATTTCCAGATGTGAAGCAAGTCCATTTGCACCATTTTTGCCCGTCAGTAGGGCAAAACCTATCGCTGCGCCATTATGTTGAGCATCAAAGACAAACAAGAAATCGGCGCAATTCTCTCCCCGTTCCCGCCTGGCAATGGCTTCTGAGATCTGACTTTCGAACTGAGACAGTCCGTCATCATCATCAAAGTTAAAATACCCATCCCGCATACCGTCGCGAATCACCGCTATGATAAAGGGAACATCCTGTTTGGTTCCAAAGCGCATTTCAGGGGCAGATAACACCGTCATCAGTTTGTCTCTCGTAACCGTTATTATTCCATCAATTTGATTACATGGAGGTAAAGAGGTCAATAGAAATGAACGGGGTATTTCGCTGATGACCATTTGATCGGTGTTAGTGGTTTCAGTAGCAGAGCCAGGAGGTATATAAGGCCAGCAAAAATGCCAGCCTTTTTCATTTAAACCGGTTTTCTTATGATTCTCTTGATCGGCATTCCTGCCTTATCAAAATATCGGGTTGGCCATATTTCTTGAGGTTCTTCACCAATTGCATTAGCGATGATGATCTCGCCTCTAGGCCAGTCACGTGTCAGTGCATTTGCCAGAGTGCTGCTTGAAAGACCGTTAGCCCTACTCAGTGAGGCAAGTGACAAACCTTTCTTATGTAGCGCAGCTATGATGTCTGCCTTATGCCAGTCCTGTTTTTCCATCTCCATTTCCTTTGGTGGTGAATCGGAACATGGTTTGCAGTACCAGCTAATGACGACTGGCGAGCCGTAAGGCTCCCACGCCCCGACCCACCATTGACAAAAAACAGGCGAGCGAGTGCGAACCGTTCAAGTACATGAACGGCGTGTCATTA
This sequence comes from Citrobacter sp. S39, assembly GCF_009495675.1. Classification (NCBI taxonomy): domain Bacteria; kingdom Pseudomonadati; phylum Pseudomonadota; class Gammaproteobacteria; order Enterobacterales; family Enterobacteriaceae; genus Citrobacter; species Citrobacter sp. S39. Next base: position 76,930 of record NZ_CP045556.1, on the reverse strand, counting down.
GTCGGGGCTGCAAATCCCCACTCTTACGATTTAGTAAGGGCTACAACAGTTTACAGCATTTAAAGGGTGTATCAGAAGTGTTAATGCCGTAAGTTTGCGAGTCGGTTTGAAATTCAGATAATAACTATGCTTAATGGCCTGTTCAGGAAAGCACTTCGATGCTGTTCATATAGCCAAAGCCGAATATCCGCTTTCTGCCGATCCCGAAAGCGTATGCCTGTTCAAGTGCGCCGACATCTTCAATCACGCATTCAGCATCGTACTGGCTCATCGGTACAATGATCTTGTGGGATGTACGGCCAACGCTCCCGGGCTTAATAATATGGAACTTGGTGCTTCGAACGATACGTAACCGTCCACAGATCACTCCGGCCCGTTCCAGGTGATAGTGGATATAATCCGGGAGTTCATGGGCAGGTGGACAAATCTCTCTTTTCCGGCCTCCAGCTTCCTCGCGTCGAATAGTGGCCAGCGAGCCGCAGATTCGAATTTTCTGGCCAGACACAAACATGATTTCCTTCATGACTTCGCCAGGGAGCCCGAGTGCAACAGCCGTTCTCAGAACAACCTGGGTGTCGGAGGCACTTTGTTTGCGAGAGTAGAAGGTGTATGGGAGTCGCGACCCAGAACGTTCCTGGACTACCTTATCCAGTTGCTGGTGGATCCCATACACGTCACCTGGGGCGATTCTGAACCTGAGCGCACATTCAAAGTATTTCACGCCACATTCCTTGCTGAACATAATGAATTTTCAATATTAGTTTCAGGGTATGGCATGGACGGCGAGTGACGAAATTATGAGGGGGGAATACGGCCAGTCCTTTGGCCGGTGTGGTCAGAGAATCATTTCGATACTTTCGCCGTGGAATATACCGATCACATCTGTCTTGAGGCGGTTACTCCTCGGCTTTACTTCATTGGCCACGAACTCTGGCAATGGCCGAATTTTCACGTGCTCATCCTGAATGATAATGAACGGCATAGATGAAGCGGCAGAAAGACGCAGTATCTGGTCGGGGTGTTCAGGATCAGCCATCGCGATGTTTGCAGCTGGATGCACTTTAACCGGACGGCGTAAGCGAAGCTTTTCTTCCGGTACACGCGCAATAGCCTTAATCAACGAGTTGAGTCTGACTGATTTATCTTCATCTTCCTCGATGTCCTTGCCCATCTTCTGGAGCAACTCGATTTTGTTAACCCTGCTAAAAAGCGTCTTTTGCCTCCAGCCGAAACTGACCAGATTGACGTTAGCATTATCAAACATACGCAGCTGCCGATAGAGATGCAGGGTCATGACACCAGGGCAGGCGCTATGCAGCGCGTTGAAGCGCATGTATTCCGGTCGGCGATCACCACCGTAGTTTTCGATGATGTGGCGTTGAATGCTCTCTTTATGCTGGTTGATGGATGTCACCAAACGGGTAACCAGCTGAGAGAATTCCGCATCTGTATTGTCGTACCATAATACGCCGGTAGTGCGCCGAGCGGACTTCTGCGAATAGCCATCCCTGATATGCAGGTCAGCGTATGCCGCGCAGGCAGCATGGACAGCATCGTGTCCCTGTTTCAGCTCAGGCATGATGTGTTCGATGGCCATATCTTCTTCGCCATCAGCAACGGCTGGCAGGACGCAGACACTCGCCTTGAGCGGAAGCCGGGAACCCAGCACTCCACGAAGTTGTGTGATCTCGCTCTCCAGCGTCTGGAAAGTTGTTGAGATATTCATTTCTATCCCCGAAAAAGGGCTCTAAACTCCCTCCGCTGCACGGAGGACTGTATGTACATACATACTCATAACAAGCGAAACCGAGTATATCAAGTTCGTTTTGTTTACAGACGAATTTTATCGATGACGAATGAAGTTTTCACTGCTGATTAGCCAATCCTGACGCGAGGGATTTCATTAATGTTAGTGAGATAGGATGGTGACAATAACTCCCGCCGCATCGTCCAGTCTTTGTCGATGCCCTGGCCCGCAAACCATAATTTCCCCCGACCTGACCGGTTAATTCTATCCATCACGCCCATCAACGCTTCACCATTGGCAAAGAGTCGGTTCTCACCAAACAAATCGAGCTGGCTGGTGGCGCTATCATAAAAGTCAGATAGCATCACTCCGGCTTTATGGTATCGGTATCCCTCCTGCCAGATATGCCGGAGCCCTGCGACCGCAGCCGCAATGATTTCCCGGGTATCGGCGGTGGGGTTTTCCAGCTTGACTGTCTGCTGGCCACTGTAAGGGGCCGTTTTCGAATAGTAACTTGTGCCAATAAAAACCGTTATGCAGCGACAGTATTGCTTCTCTTCGCGCAGCTTCTCGCCTGCACGTTCGGCATACTCACACACCGCCTGGTGCATTGCTTCGTAGTGCTCTATTTTCTGGCCGAATGAACGCGAGCTGATGATCTGCTGCTTAACCTTCCTCACCTCTTCCAGGGCTATGCAGGACTCGCCATTCAATTCGCGCTGCGTTCGCTCCAGTACGACTCCAAATGTGTTACGGATAAGCGATGTTGGCGCATTGGCCAGATCGAGAGCAGTCCTGATGCCCATGCTGTTCAGTCTGGTGGCATATCTCCGGCCCACCCCCCAGACATCGCTTACGTCAATATATGGCAATAATTTACGTTGTCTTTCTGGACTGCTGAGATCAACCACTCCGCCTGTTTTAGTCCATGTTTTTGCAGCTTTATTTGCTAGTTTTGCCAAAGTTTTAGTTGTCGATATGCCCACCCCCACGGGTATATGGGTGCTCTTTAATACGGTTTTCTTTATTTCTCTTCCATAGTCATCAAAATTATAATTTTTCTGCATTCCTTCAAACGAAAGGAAAACTTCATCAATACTGTAGACCTCAGTATTACTGGAGAATTTAAATAATGTCTCACACACCCTACGGGAGATCTCCGCGTACAAGGCATAGTTAGAACTGAAAACATGTACACCGTTAGCTTCAAAGAATGCTTTCTTCTGGAAGTACACGTCACCATTCTGGATACCTAATTTTTTAGCTTCCGCTGAACGTGCCACGACCATGCCATCATTGTTCGAAAGGCATACAATTGGCTTGTTCACCAGATCGGGCCGAAAGACTCTCTCGCAGGAGGCGTAAAATGAGTTGCAATCCACCAGGCAGAACATCACAAGGCCTTGTACACGATGAAGGTCACCACGCCAAAAATGGCCAGTTCTTCGCCTTCTTTCAGATAGATCGGTGACATCCGGCTATTCATTGGCAGTAGCGCGGGAGCCGGGCTTAGCTGCAACCGCTTAATGGTGAAATCACCATCAACGGTCGCAATCACAATATCCCCCTCTTTCGCCTCAAGTGAGCTATCCACGATGACCAGATCGCCTTCGTGAATACGTGCCTCTACCATCGATGAACCTGTTACTCGTAAGAAGTAGGTTGCAGATGGATGTTTGATGAGGTGAGTATTTAGATCAATAAATTCATCAACATAATCGGAAGCGACTGAAGGGAAACCTGCGCTGACAGGCTCAACGAACAACGGGAATTGGCCTGGTGATTGTTGTGTCACTGGGATAAGTTTCATAATGCTCTGCTCTTCGTGGTGCTGTATATCCATACAGTATTATAGACAGGAGCCAGGAATTTTCGCACCTCCTTTTCCGAAAGTTATTTTCCGCTATCACTCTTCAGGTTTTTCTTATCACTTGTCCAGAAGTGGGTAACTGCACATAACAAATTGCAACCATATGATTCCTCAGTTCATTTTCAGAATTTACTCGTGCTTACTTCGTATACAATTCGGAATTTATCCGTACATTTTATAAGGAGTAATAACGATGAAGCAGTTTACAAATGAAGCAACTCAACAAATGCTGGCCGACTTTGACAAATCCCCTTTCTCTGACGCTGATCTGGCCGCAATGGATGTGGATGCTCGACAAATTATTGAGCAGAACGCTGAAAGGGATCGCCAACACCCGGTAACAGCAATCTGGCGTGTTGCGGTCGAGGGAAGCCTGACTGCGCGAGGTGGTGTCGTAACCGCTGTTGATAGCGCCAGGGTTATGGATCTAGACAACGGTCAAATGGTCAAAATCGCAGTGGAGGGTGATGCAGTCACTTATACCGATGGTTCATCTGCACGGATTGTTTCAAGCGCTGGCCAGAAAGCTACACACTTCGAGAAAGGGCTCGCGCTGGTGGGCAGCGTACTGGATAACGGGGATGAAATTGTCTCGACCCCGCAGGACAGATTAGTGCTGTTATCGCGCAAAGGTATGGCTGAAGCCCCCGACTTTCTGGCAATACCCGGAGGCGTGACTCATGGGGTATCGAACTAACAATTATGGCCGGGGCCAGGCGCTCCACGGAGATAAAACCACCACAGGCGCGACCGTCCTTACTTGGGGTCAGTTTGGATATCGAAAATTATTGTACTATAAGGACTTCCCCGGCATGTCAAAGCCGGTATTTATGGTTTCTGTCTGCTCTTCAGTAAAAATAAAGGGGAGAGACTGCGGTACTATAAACGGCCATGATGAATCGTCATCGATTCGGGCCCTGATGAAAGACGCGCGTGAGGTTCTTGTTCGTTAAGCGGATACGTATATCCTGTACAATAGCCAGATAGGCCTCACGGGGTCTAACCCTTTATCATCAACGAATTGCAGGTCAGATGGTTATACAGCTTCGAGCTTTAGTTGACTGAGTACAGCCGGAAATCATCACCGTAATGTAGTGATGCCCAACACAGCCGCGCATTTTTGGCGGCGATGGCCACAACAGCCCGCCAGTACCCTCTGCGCTCAACCAACATACAAACCCAACGGCTGAATGAGTCAGTCCTTTTCCCGGCGCCAATAAGCACTGAACGAGCCCCCTGAACCAGAAGCGTTCGCAGATACGAATCACCGGCTTTTGTGATCCTGCCGAGTTTCGACTTTCCCCCGCTGCTGTATTGTGATGGCGTCAGCCCCAGCCAGGCTGCCAGTTGACGTCCATTTTTAAAATCATGTGCATTACCGATACTGGCGACCAGTGCACAGGCCGTTGTGGGACCAACGCCCTTTAGCTCCATCAGCCGCTGACTGCGATGATCTGTTTTGGCTATGTGGGACAAAATTCGGTCATATTCAGTGATGTTAGCTTCAATGCGATCAACGTGTTCCATCAAATCATCAACACATTGCTGAACCTGAAGCGGTAAAGAGCTCTTCTGCACAGAAACCATGTGGCGCAGGGCATCAGCACTTTGTGGCGCGATGACACCGAATTCAGATATCAATCCTCGCAGACGATTATACGTTGCTGTTTTCTCTTCGATAAAACCCTGACGGGTACGATGTAAACACTGCATGGCCTGCTGGCTTTCGTCTTTCACTGGTACGAACCGCATATGCGGACGACGAACAGCTTCACAGATAGCCTGAGCATCAGCTGCATCATTTTTTCCTGATTTTCCGGCCATACGATAAGGCGATACAAACTTAGCAGCCATCAGACGTGGCTCATGACCATACTGCCGAAACAATCTTGCCCAGTAGTGAGCCCCGGAGCATGCTTCCATCCCGATAACACAGGGAGGCAAACTTGCAATTAACTCAGGAAGTGCAGCACGCGATACTTTAGGCTTAACCAGAACAGTTCTACCATTTTGATCAACACCGTGAACAGCAAACACATTTTTAGCAAGATCGATACCGACAGTCGTGATAGTCATAACGAATTCCTCCGGGACGATGTGTACCCCATGATTGCACAAGAGTTAATCAGGCGCATAATCAGGGGAAGTCCCTTCCATTCGTTAAGCGCATTATTTAACCAATCTTGGTTCGTAAGTGGTTGATTTTGCGTCAGTGGCTATCGCTTTTAAGTTGTCGCTCTTGCAGTATCGCATTTAGGTTATCCGATTAAGGTCAAACCTCTGAAAATGCCGTATAGCGCGGGAGTACACCCTATTGCTATAGGTAAGTCTGTTCAAAAAACAGGCTTACCGTACAATAATTCTCTATATCCAAACTGACCCCTACACGCTCGTAAGCGGCTCTTACGACCCGCTAACGCGGAGATACGCCCCAACTGCGGCTTCGCCTTGTTGTGACCACTCCGACCGCGCACAAAAGCCTCTGAGCCGCTTTTAGCGGAATATGGCTTTGCAGGGTGAAGGGATGGATAGGCGATCCCTTTCGATCCCTCACTGGTATCGGCGGCTAACCCTCGGTGCTACCTGTCATTTCATCCTGCCGCCTTACATGCGCTAACGCGCATAAATCCCCGTTCCTCAGTGGAACGAAAACTCACGCTAACAGGGTAGTGACCGGGTAGCCACGATAACTGCCAACAAAATTAGCTTATAGGTTAATTCTACCTTGTCTGAAATTAGCCTATAGGTTAATATTAATAGAAATGGGAGGTCACATGTTTAGCGTTGTTTATCACCCGGAAGCCAGGGAAGAAGCCACAGCATTACCCGTAAAAATCAGGGTGAAGTTTGACCGTCTCATCGGCAAACTGGAGTATGACGCCCGATTACTGCGGGAGCCGGACACGAAGCCCCTGGGCGATGGACTTTTTGAGATCCGCACGATGGGGACGGACATAGCCAGGGGAATCTGGGTATACCACAAAGGCAATACCATCATCATGCTCCGTGTTTTCATCAAGAAGTCACAGAAAACGCCAGCGAAAGAAATCGATCTCGCCAAAAAGCGGTTAGCGGAGGTACTTAATGAAACTGGTAAGCCATAAAGAACTGCATAACGAGTGGATGCAGGACGATGAATATCGCGCTGCATGGCAGGAAGAAGAACGTAAGGAAAAGCTCAGGGAGCTGCTTGCTGAATGGCGCAAGCATGACAACCTGACAAAAGCGCAGGTTGCTGAACGCATGGGGGTTACACCTCCGGTTATTTCTCGCCTGGAAAACAACATCACCAAAGCCAGCATCGACACACTGACCCGCTACGCTCACGCCTGCGGCATCAAGAAACCTGTCATTGCCCTGTACTGAATAGCCAGCCCTCCGGGGCTGGCCTTTTTGTTTCGGTCAGTCCCAAAATTTTGTTAAAGCAAGTTTAAAATGTCACCTGTTTCTCCAAAGTTGAAATGTCACTTCTAAGCCAATCTATTTATACATAATCTTTACATCTTTCCCCGGTGACAAAGTGCTAATTGGTCTGTAATGTTCAATGTGTGGCAGGCAAGCCGCCGGTGACTTAGGGAAGGTGCGAACAAGTTCCTGATATGAGATCATCATATTCATCCGGAGCGCATCCCAGAGGGACATCATGAGCCATCAACTCACCTTCGCCGATAGTGAATTCAGCACTAAGCGCCGTCAGACCCGAAAAGAGATTTTCCTCTCCCGCATGGAGCAGATTCTGCCATGGCAGAATATGACCGCTGTCATCGAGCCGTTTTATCCCAAGGCGGGCAATGGCCGACGGCCCTATCCGCTGGAGACCATGCTGCGTATTCACTGCATGCAGCATTGGTACAACCTGAGCGACGGTGCCATGGAAGATGCCCTGTACGAAATCGCCTCCATGCGCCTGTTTGCCCGATTATCCCTGGATAGCGCCCTGCCGGATCGCACCACCATCATGAATTTCCGCCACCTGCTCGAGCAGCATCAACTGGCCCGTCAATTGTTCAAGACCATCAATCGCTGGCTGGCCGAAGCAGGCGTCATGATGACCCAAGGCACTTTGGTGGATGCCACCATCATTGAGGCACCCAGCTCGACCAAGAACAAAGAGCAGCAACGCGATCCGGAGATGCATCAGACCAAGAAAGGCAATCAGTGGCACTTTGGCATGAAGGCCCACATTGGTGTCGATGCCAAGAGTGGCCTGACCCACAGCCTGGTCACCACCGCGGCCAACGAGCATGACCTCAATCAGCTGGGTAATCTGCTTCATGGAGAGGAGCAATTTGTCTCAGCCGATGCCGGCTACCAAGGAGCGCCACAGCGCGAGGAGCTGGCCGAGGTGGATGTGGACTGGCTGATCGCCGAGCGTCCCGGCAAGGTAAAAACCTTGAAGCAGCATCCGCGCAAGAACAAAACGGCCATCAACATCGAATACATGAAAGCCAGCATCCGTGCCAGGGTGGAGCACCCGTTTCGCATCATCAAGCGGCAGTTCGGCTTCGTGAAAGCCAGATACAAGGGGCTGCTGAAAAACGATAACCAACTGGCGATGTTATTCACCCTGGCCAACCTGTTTCGGGTGGACCAAATGATACGTCAGTGGGAGAGATCTCAGTAAAAACCGGAAATAACGCCAGAAATGGTGGAAAAAATAGCCTAAATAGGCTGATTCGATGTGTTTGCGGGAAAAAAATCGGCCCAGATCCGCGAAATTTTAATCAGCGAGTCAGCTTGGGAAGAAATGACCTGCTTATTCGCACCTTCCTTAATATAAAGACACAAGCAGAGACATTTTTGGCACGATATAAAAACGCTAAGTTAAAAAATCACTATGACGTGTTGGGTATCAAATGTTCACTGGCATAAACCTCTGTTTCTGATGTAAAACAGATTTTCTGAGGAGGCGTAAAACCTCCTCGTACTGCGAAATTGATTTAGTGATAGCGATCGATCACGCCAACCAGATAGTGGTCGGTTTGCTGCATGTTGATGCCCGCTTTTTTAGCGCTGCGGACTTCATCCAGAATGATTTGCAACAGCGTCCCGTCCACGATTTCCTCTTTTCTGTATCGCTTCAGGAAGTTAATCGCTGACTTATCGTTTGCTGCCTGGGCGTCTTCCGTCAAAGAGGTCAGCGCATTAATGCGCTTCTGGTAATCGCTTACCGTCTGCTCAAACAGATCTTCCAGCGTGGAAAATTCACCGCACCGGGCGTGTTGCTCCTGTAACACCGGCGTGGCGCCGCTCTGTTTGATGTATTCGTACATGCGCATCATTTGCGTCACCGTATTTTGCGCCTGATGACGCAAAAATAGTGCGGTGCCATTAAGGCTATTCTCGCTGCACCTCTGGCTGAGCTGAAGATACAAATTTGAGGTATAAAACTCCTGATTCATTTGCGCATTCAGTTTTTGAACTATTCCGCTAGCGATCATAGGACTTCCTTATTTCTTGTCATCTCAGAAAACGGTCACTCTTCGAAAAAACAACCAGAATAAAAGCGATTCTTTCGCTTTTTTTATTGCGCCTGGTTACGCAGTCATATTCATTTTAAGTCGGGATGCTCCTTATTTAAATATCCACCCCTACTATCGCATTTCTATCTGGCATTATTCTGTGATGGTGTTTCGATATTCACACTCCCTGTGCCAATCCTTTCTTATCGACAGTAGGAAACTTCCTCCGGCTATTCTGCTGAACACGATTAGGGGCACTGTTGCAAAGTTAGCGATGAGGCAGCGTTTTGTCTTATTCAAAGGCCTTACATTTCAAAAACTCTGCTTACCAGGCGCATTTCGCCCAGGGGATCACCATAATAAAATGCTGAGGCCTGGCCTTTGCGTAGTGCACGCATCACCTCAATACCTTTGATGGTGGCGTAAGCCGTCTTCATGGATTTAAATCCCAGCGTGGCGCCGATTATCCGTTTCAGTTTGCCATGATCGCATTCAATCACGTTGTTCCGGTACTTAATCTGTCGGTGTTCAACGTCAGACGGGCACCGGCCTTCGCGTTTGAGCAGAGCAAGCGCGCGACCATAGGCGGGCGCTTTATCCGTGTTGATGAATCGCGGGATCTGCCACTTCTTCACGTTGTTGAGGATTTTACCCAGAAACCGGTATGCAGCTTTGCTGTTACGACGGGAGGAGAGATAAAAATCGACAGTGCGGCCCCGGCTGTCGACGGCCCGGTACAGATACGCCCAGCGGCCATTGACCTTCACGTAGGTTTCATCCATGTGCCACGGGCAAAGATCGGAAGGGTTACGCCAGTACCAGCGCAGCCGTTTTTCCATTTCAGGCGCATAACGCTGAACCCAGCGGTAAATCGTGGAGTGATCGACATTCACTCCGCGTTCAGCCAGCATCTCCTGCAGCTCACGGTAACTGATGCCGTATTTGCAGTACCAGCGTACGGCCCACAGAATGATGTCACGCTGAAAATGCCGGCCTTTGAATGGGTTCATGTGCAGCTCCATCAGCAAAAGGGGATGATAAGTTTATCACCACCGACTATTTGCAACAGTGCCCTGTTTAGAGTACTATATGCGCCTGCAACAGTGGGCCACCGAAAATATTAAAAAACTGCTTTATCTCGCGGGGGATGACGCGGTGATTAATTACGGGAAAATGCGGCTGGAATTTTTGCAGAAAGCACTGGCGCAGGATACCTCCGGTGACTTCTGCTTTCGTGTGCTGCATCCGGAAGTGTCTGGCCCGCCGGATATGAAAAAGGCTTCCGCCGGGTACCGTGACTTTATTATCGGTAACAGAGCGTTGCTGGATCTGGTGAATTCAGCCGGTGAAGGGGCTCCGGTTGCGCATTATTCCGCTGATGAAATTCAGTCATTATTTTCGGCACAAATACAGGGGTCGGTGGATAAATACGGCGATAGTTTCCTGACGGATGATCCGTATGTGCTGGCGGAAGACAAGCTGCAAACCTGTCAGATGGAAATTGATTTAATGGCGGATGTGCTGAGAGCACCGCCCCGTGAATCCGCAGAACTGATCCGCTATGTATTTGCGGATGAGTGGCCGGAATAAATAAAACCGGGCTTAATACAGATTAAGCCCGTATCGGGTATTATTACTGAATACCAGACAGCTTACGGAGGACGGAATGTTACCCATTGAGACAACCAGACTGCCTTCTGATTATTAATATTTTTCACTATTAATCAGAAGGAATAACCATGAATTTTACCCGGATTGACCTGAATACCTGGAATCGCAGGGAACATTTTGCCCTTTATCGTCAGCAGATTAAATGCGGATTCAGCCTGACCACCAAACTCGATATTACCGCTTTGCGTACTGCACTGGCGAAAACCGGTTATAAGTTTTATCCGCTGATGATTTACCTGATCTCCCGGGCTGTTAATCAGTTTCCGGAGTTCCGGATGGCAATGAAAGATAATGAACTGATTTACTGGGAACAGTCAGACCCGGTCTTTACTGTCTTTCATAAAGAAACCGAAACATTCTCCGCACTGTCCTGCCGTTATTTTCCGGATCTCAGTGAGTTTATGGCGGGTTATAACGCGGTAACAGCAGAATATCAGCATGATACCAGGTTGTTTCCGCAGGGAAATTTACCGGAGAATCACCTGAATATATCATCGTTACCCTGGGTGAGTTTTGACGGATTTAATCTGAATATCACCGGAAATGATGATTATTTTTCCCCGGTTTTTACAATGGCAAAGTTTCAGCAGGAAGGTGACCGCGTACTATTACCTGTTTCTGTACAGGTTCATCATGCAGTCTGTGATGGTTTTCATGCAGCAAGGTTTATCAATACACTTCAGCTGATGTGTGATAACATACTGAAATAAATTAATTAATTCTGTATTTAAGCCACCGTATCCGGCAGGATTGGTGGCTTTTTTTTATATTTTAACCGTAATCTGTAATTTCGTTTCAGAAGGCACTGTTGCAAAGTTAGCGATGAGGCAGCCTTTTGTCTTATTCAAAGGCCTTACATTTCAAAAACTCTGCTTACCAGGCGCATTTCGCCCAGGGGATCACCATAATAAAATGCTGAGGCCTGGCCTTTGCGTAGTGCACGCATCACCTCAATACCTTTGATGGTGGCGTAAGCCGTCTTCATGGATTTAAATCCCAGCGTGGCGCCGATTATCCGTTTCAGTTTGCCATGATCGCATTCAATCACGTTGTTCCGGTACTTAATCTGTCGGTGTTCAACGTCAGACGGGCACCGGCCTTCGCGTTTGAGCAGAGCAAGCGCGCGACCATAGGCGGGCGCTTTATCCGTGTTGATGAATCGCGGGATCTGCCACTTCTTCACGTTGTTGAGGATTTTACCCAGAAACCGGTATGCAGCTTTGCTGTTACGACGGGAGGAGAGATAAAAATCGACAGTGCGGCCCCGGCTGTCGACGGCCCGGTACAGATACGCCCAGCGGCCATTGACCTTCACGTAGGTTTCATCCATGTGCCACGGGCAAAGATCGGAAGGGTTACGCCAGTACCAGCGCAGCCGTTTTTCCATTTCAGGCGCATAACGCTGAACCCAGCGGTAAATCGTGGAGTGATCGACATTCACTCCGCGTTCAGCCAGCATCTCCTGCAGCTCACGGTAACTGATGCCGTATTTGCAGTACCAGCGTACGGCCCACAGAATGATGTCACGCTGAAAATGCCGGCCTTTGAATGGGTTCATGTGCAGCTCCATCAGCAAAAGGGGATGATAAGTTTATCACCACCGACTATTTGCAACAGTGCCCAAACCCCCGGATCAGGCTCTCCAGGCCATGCAGAAAGGCCTGCTCACCATCATCACTGTCCATAATCTGCAGCGCTTCCCGCAATAGCGGCGGCAGGTTTTCGTCCGGTGCTGCAGGGCGGTCGGTCAGGGCGGCAGTATGCTCCTGCTGCTCCAGTACGGCACCAAGGGTAAAATGACTGACCGCTGAAATCGCATATAACCCGTCGCGCAGTGAAAAGCCGTTTTCTGTCATAAAGCGTAACTGGGTTTCCACCGTATCATACTGTTTTTCATCAGGGCGGGTGCCGAGGTGCACTTTTGCCCCGTCACGGTAACGCAGCAGCGCCCGGCGGAAACTCATTGCATTATTGCGCAGAAATGACTGCCAGGATTCCCCCGCCGCAGGCAGTGAATAATCATGATGACGCGCCAGGATCTCCACCGCCAGCGCATCCAGTAACGCCCGTTTATTTTTCACATGCCAGTAAAGTGTCGGCTGTTCTATTCCCAGCTTCTGCGCCAGCTTGCGGGTCGTCAGCCCGTCAATCCCTGTCTCATTCAGCAGTTCCAGTGCCGCATCAATAACCGATTCTCTGTTCAGCCGTGCCATGACCGTCTCCTCCGATTTTCAGATTGACACTCTATCATTGATAGGGATATATTCCAACTCTATCAATGATAGGGAATTAACACAGGATCTGAAAAATGAATAAACCCGCTGTCATCGCGCTGGTGATTACACTGCTGGACGCGATGGGAATTGGTCTGATCATGCCGGTATTACCGTCACTGCTGCGGGAATATCTCCCGGAAGCGGATGTGGCAAACCATTACGGCATTCTGCTGGCGCTGTATGCGGTGATGCAGGTCTGTTTTGCTCCGCTGCTGGGCAGATGGTCAGATAAGCTGGGGCGCAGACCGGTGCTGCTGTTATCCCTGGCGGGTGCCGCGTTTGATTACACACTGCTGGCACTGTCCAATGTGCTGTGGATGTTGTATCTCGGGCGGATTATCTCCGGGATCACTGGTGCCACCGGCGCGGTTGCGGCTTCGGTAGTGGCGGACAGCACGGCGGTCAGCGAGCGTACCGCCTGGTTCGGCCGTCTCGGTGCGGCCTTTGGTGCCGGGCTGATTGCCGGGCCGGCTATCGGCGGACTGGCGGGGGATATCTCACCGCATCTGCCGTTTGTCATTGCGGCAATACTGAATGCCTGCACCTTTCTGATGGTCTTTTTTATCTTTAAACCGGCGGTACAGACAGAAGAAAAACCGGCGGAGCAGAAACAAGAAAGCGCAGGTATCAGCTTTATCACACTGCTTAAACCTCTGGCGCTGTTGCTGTTTGTCTTTTTTACCGCGCAGCTTATCGGGCAGATCCCGGCCACTGTCTGGGTATTGTTTACGGAGAGCCGCTTTGCCTGGGACAGCGCGGCGGTCGGTTTTTCACTGGCGGGACTCGGGGCGATGCATGCACTGTTTCAGGCGGTGGTTGCCGGGGCGCTGGCAAAACGGCTGAGTGAGAAAACCATTATTTTCGCCGGATTTATTGCCGATGCCACCGCGTTTTTACTGATGTCTGCTATCACTTCCGGATGGATGGTGTATCCGGTCCTGATCCTGCTGGCAGGCGGCGGAATTGCACTGCCTGCATTGCAGGGCATTATCTCTGCCGGGGCATCGGCGGCAAATCAGGGAAAACTACAGGGTGTGCTGGTCAGCCTGACCAATCTGACCGGCGTGGCGGGCCCGCTGCTGTTTGCTTTTATTTTCAGTCAGACACAGCAGAGTGCGGACGGTACGGTGTGGCTGATTGGCACGGCACTGTACGGTCTGCTGCTGGCAATCTGTCTGCTGATCAGAAAACCGGCACCGGTGGCGGCCACCTGCTGACCGGCGCTATACGGGGTCTGACGCTCAGTGGAACGAAAACTCACGTTAAGCAACGTTTTCTGCCTCTGACGCCTCTTTTAATGGTCTCAGATGTCCTTTGGTCACCAGTTCTGCCAGCGTGAAGGAATAATGGCCGAGCATATTGATATGTCCGTGGCAAAGCGGGGAGAGGCGTGCGATATCTTCATCATTCAGTGTTTCACCCTGCGCCCGGAGATGATCCAGGGCTGCCTGCATATAAATAGTGTTCCATAACACGACGGCGTTAGTGACCAGCCCCAGTGTGCCCAGTTGATCTTCCTGACCGTCGGTATATCGTTTTCTTATCTCACCTTTTTGACCGTGACAGATGGCTCTGGCAACGGCATGGCGACTTTCTCCCCGATTAAGCTGGGTCAGAATGCGCCGGCGGTAATCTTCATCATCAATATAATTAAGCAGATACAGCGTTTTGTTGATGCGCCCCACTTCAATGATTGCCTGAGTCAGTCCGGAAGGACGTTCACTTTTCAGCAATGAACGGACCAGCACTGAAACCTGTACTTTGCCCAGCTTCAGGGAGCCAGCGGTCCGGATCATTTCGTCCCACTGAAGGACTATTTTTCGGGGATCTGATTGCCCTCTGGCAATATCATTCAGCACGCCATAGTCGGCATCATGGTCCATTCGCCAGAAAACCGAAGCACCGGCATCAGCCAGGCGTGGAGAAAACTGGTATCCCAGCAGCCAGAAAAGGCCAAAGACAAGTTCGCTGGCACCTGCTGTATCGGTCATAATTTCGGTTGGATTCAGCCCGGTCTCCTGTTCCAGAAGACCTTCCAGCACAAAGATAGAGTCCCTCAGCGTCCCCGGTATAACGATGCCATGAAAGCCGGAATACTGATCGGACACAAAGTTGTACCAGGTGATCCCTCTGTTATTACCAAAGTATTTGCGGTTCGGTCCGGCATTGATTGTTCTGACTGGCGTAACAAAGCGCATTCCATCTGCAGATGCCACTTCTCCTCCACCCCATATCTGTGCCAGTGGCAGCGTTGCCTGAAAATCAACCAGTCTGGCATTAGCGCTGGTGATAGTTTCAGCCCGCAGATAGTTCGCTTTTGTCCAGTTCAGCCGGTGTCGGGTCAGTGCAGGAACATTTGATCTGATCAGTGGTTCCAGACCGATATTGCAGGCTTCAGCCATCAGCACGGCGCTGATGCTGACGGGCAGATCATCAACTCTGGCACTGGCTTCACTAGCATGGAAAAACTCATCAGCAAATCCGGTATGGGCGTTAATTTCGAGCAGCAACTCCGTTAAATCCACCGGAGGGAGTAGATCACTGATCATTTTGCTCAGTCGTTTCAGACTGTCCGGCTCATCAAGACTGGCGAGGGGAGAAATTGTCAACCGGGGCTTCGGGCCAGAAACATCGAGTTCGACAGCCTCATTTTCGCAAAGACGTGCAGCAACCTGTCTGTAACGACTATCAAGCTGATGACCCAGAGATTTTATTGCTTCCTGCGGGTCTGTCGGGTGCCCCAAAGAACGATAAACCTTAATCCGGTTTGCCTGCCAGTCAGCACCCTGTAGTAATCTTGCACGAGGATCTCCCCACCGGTTACTGCCGGTAACGTAGACATCCCTCCGCCTCAGACTATCCTGCAGTTTACTGAGAAAGCAGAGCGTGTATCCCCTGCGGGTGATATGTTTTTCCTTGTTAATCACCAGCCGTTTCCATGACCGACTGATAATTTCCGTTGGTGCGTCGTCAAAAAACTGCCGCCGTGAGCTGAACTCCCGGCTGAGGTAGTCACAGGCATTCAGAGTGGTAACCCCGGCAGGTGCGGATGAAAATTTAACGGTATTCAGCAGATGGGGCAGGAAACGACGAACGCGCCCGTACTGCTCCACCATTTCTTCATGAAAATTATCGTCTGAGGGCCGGGCAATTTCACGGACAAGCGTGATGATTTCAGCCAGCTTTTGCCTTGGGATGTAGCTGAACACCTCAGCACGAATCGATTCGTCCGGTGTTTCTTCTTTCAGCAGGTACGAACATGCGCTGGCGAGCGCCAATGCAGATTTATCCAGATCCTTCAGCGAGCGGAGCCGTTTTTTCTGCCCAATCTTTCTGGCGTCACGGATGATAACGGCCAGCATGGCGTCCAGAACGTCCAATGCATCATCCAGCGCCAGCGTTTCCCATGCAAGGACAAAGGCAACCAGAACCGCCATCCTTTTCTGCGGTGACATCCTGGCAATATTGAACACCGAAGTCATACCAGCATAACGTGCGAGATTTTTCAGGCGCACAGCCGGGAGTGTACTCAGGTTTTCAGCATGCAGGCCAAAATCGTTCAGAGTTTTCCAGCGTTCAATTGCTTCATTAAACGCCGGACCACTGATGGTCACAGGGCCCTTTTTCAGTGATTCCAGTAAAGACAGGCGGCTGCAATCAGTTGGCCCCAGCAGCATCTCCAGCTGTGAACGCTGTTCGGCTGACGGTATCAGTGCCAGTTTGTTCCACAGGCGCAACGTCGCCTTTTCCCTTACCTCTGAAATCAACCGGGTCAGCGTAGTGGCTCCGGGGAGAATAATACGATGTTGCATAAGCCACCCTGTCGCCAGATCGAAAAGCAGGCCAGGACGTTCGTTGCTTATCCAGCTCCGGGTATATAAAAGACGGGTAAGGCGAAATGTCCAGGGCCAGGCAAATTCACGATACTGATAGTGCTGACGTATCAGCGCTGCATGCTCACGGCGGGTATTTTCCCTCTGACCGTATTCTGCAAGAACGGTGATATCACGAATCCCGAGCTGTCTGGCGGTAAAATGCCGGACGCCGGAAGGAATATGATTCATATCGGTGAGGAAGGTGCCCAGAAAACGGACACATCCAATTTGCAGGGCAATGCCCAGACGGTTGTGATCACCTCTGCTTTTTCCGATAAATTCCTTGTCTGCTTCATCAAGGTGAAAATATCGTGCCAGCTGAAGCTCATCCGGTTCACCGGTGAATCTGCCATAGCTTTCAGTCTGCTCAGTGGTCAGAAAGTCAACGGGCATATCGGCCTCCCTGCCTGACGGGCATTTAGTAACATTTTTCCAACCGTACGAAATGTTATAAATTATCGGACATCGTAAAACTGTTACATTAATATGTCTATTAAATCGTAAATTTGTAATAATAGACATGAGTTGTCCGATATTCGATTTAAGGTACATTTTTATGCGACTTTTTGGTTACGCTCGGGTCTCAACCAGTCAGCAGTCTCTTGATCTTCAGGTCAGAGCACTCAAAGACGCAGGTGTGAAAGCAAACCGTATATTTACCGATAAGGCATCCGGCAGTTCAACAGACCGGGAAGGGCTGGATTTGCTGAGGATGAAGGTGGAGGAAGGTGATGTCATTCTGGTTAAGAAGCTCGACCGTCTTGGCCGCGACACTGCCGATATGATCCAACTGATAAAGGAATTTGACGCTCAGGGCGTGGCAGTCCGGTTCATTGATGACGGGATCAGTACCGACGGTGATATGGGGCAAATGGTGGTCACCATCCTGTCGGCTGTGGCACAGGCTGAACGCCGGAGGATCCTAGAACGCACGAATGAGGGCCGACAGGAAGCAAAGCTGAAAGGAATCAAATTTGGCCGCAGGCGTACCGTGGACAGGAACGTCGTGCTGACGCTTCATCAGAAGGGCACTGGTGCAACGGAAATTGCTCATCAGCTCAGTATTGCCCGCTCCACGGTTTATAAAATTCTTGAAGACGAAAGGGCCTCGTGATACGCCTATTTTTATAGGTTAATGTCATGATAATAATGGTTTCTTAGACGTCAGGTGGCACTTTTCGGGGAAATGTGCGCGGAACCCCTATTTGTTTATTTTTCTAAATACATTCAAATATGTATCCGCTCATGAGACAATAACCCTGGTAAATGCTTCAATAATATTGAAAAAGGAAGAGTATGAGTATTCAACATTTTCGTGTCGCCCTTATTCCCTTTTTTGCGGCATTTTGCCTTCCTGTTTTTGCTCACCCAGAAACGCTGGTGAAAGTAAAAGATGCTGAAGATCAGTTGGGTGCACGAGTGGGTTACATCGAACTGGATCTCAACAGCGGTAAGATCCTTGAGAGTTTTCGCCCCGAAGAACGTTTTCCAATGATGAGCACTTTTAAAGTTCTGCTATGTGGTGCGGTATTATCCCGTGTTGACGCCGGGCAAGAGCAACTCGGTCGCCGCATACACTATTCTCAGAATGACTTGGTTGAGTACTCACCAGTCACAGAAAAGCATCTTACGGATGGCATGACAGTAAGAGAATTATGCAGTGCTGCCATAACCATGAGTGATAACACTGCTGCCAACTTACTTCTGACAACGATCGGAGGACCGAAGGAGCTAACCGCTTTTTTGCACAACATGGGGGATCATGTAACTCGCCTTGATCGTTGGGAACCGGAGCTGAATGAAGCCATACCAAACGACGAGCGTGACACCACGATGCCTGCAGCAATGGCAACAACGTTGCGCAAACTATTAACTGGCGAACTACTTACTCTAGCTTCCCGGCAACAATTAATAGACTGGATGGAGGCGGATAAAGTTGCAGGACCACTTCTGCGCTCGGCCCTTCCGGCTGGCTGGTTTATTGCTGATAAATCTGGAGCCGGTGAGCGTGGGTCTCGCGGTATCATTGCAGCACTGGGGCCAGATGGTAAGCCCTCCCGTATCGTAGTTATCTACACGACGGGGAGTCAGGCAACTATGGATGAACGAAATAGACAGATCGCTGAGATAGGTGCCTCACTGATTAAGCATTGGTAACTGTCAGACCAAGTTTACTCGGCACTGTTGCAAAGTTAGCGATGAGGCAGCGTTTTGTCTTATTCAAAGGCCTTACATTTCAAAAACTCTGCTTACCAGGCGCATTTCGCCCAGGGGATCACCATAATAAAATGCTGAGGCCTGGCCTTTGCGTAGTGCACGCATCACCTCAATACCTTTGATGGTGGCGTAAGCCGTCTTCATGGATTTAAATCCCAGCGTGGCGCCGATTATCCGTTTCAGTTTGCCATGATCGCATTCAATCACGTTGTTCCGGTACTTAATCTGTCGGTGTTCAACGTCAGACGGGCACCGGCCTTCGCGTTTGAGCAGAGCAAGCGCGCGACCATAGGCGGGCGCTTTATCCGTGTTGATGAATCGCGGGATCTGCCACTTCTTCACGTTGTTGAGGATTTTACCCAGAAACCGGTATGCAGCTTTGCTGTTACGACGGGAGGAGAGATAAAAATCGACAGTGCGGCCCCGGCTGTCGACGGCCCGGTACAGATACGCCCAGCGGCCATTGACCTTCACGTAGGTTTCATCCATGTGCCACGGGCAAAGATCGGAAGGGTTACGCCAGTACCAGCGCAGCCGTTTTTCCATTTCAGGCGCATAACGCTGAACCCAGCGGTAAATCGTGGAGTGATCGACATTCACTCCGCGTTCAGCCAGCATCTCCTGCAGCTCACGGTAACTGATGCCGTATTTGCAGTACCAGCGTACGGCCCACAGAATGATGTCACGCTGAAAATGCCGGCCTTTGAATGGGTTCATGTGCAGCTCCATCAGCAAAAGGGGATGATAAGTTTATCACCACCGACTATTTGCAACAGTGCCCTCGTGTGCACCAAAGCGAGGTGAGCATGGCGACGGAGGCTCTGTTGCAAAGATTGGCGGCAGTCAGAGGTAGGCTGTCGCTCTGCGCCGATCAGGCGGCTGCTGCGAAATGGTGGTTGAGCATGCCCATGGCCTCCGTCAGCGCCGAGGGCCCAATGCCAAAAGCTCTCTCCACAAGGCGCACCTCGCCCCTGATGCCGGGCTGCAGGCACCAGGGGCGAGCCTGTCCTTTGCGCAGGGCTCGCATGACTTCGAATCCCTTGATCGTGGCATAGGCCGTGGGGATCGATTTGAAACCGCGCACCGGCTTGATCAGTATCTTGAGCTTTCCGTGATCGGCCTCGATCACGTTATTGAGATACTTCACCTGCCGGTGGGCCGTCTCCCGGTCCAGCTTTCCTTCGCGCTTCAATTCGGTGATCGCTGCACCATAGCTCGGCGCTTTGTCGGTATTGAGCGTGGCAGGCTTTTCCCAGTGCTTCAGGCCTCGCAGGGCCTTGCCCAGGAACCGCTTCGCTGCCTTGGCGCTGCGGGTCGGCGACAGGTAGAAATCGATCGTGTCGCCCCGCTTGTCGACTGCCCGGTACAGGTAGGTCCACTTGCCCCGCACCTTGACGTAGGTTTCATCCAGGCGCCAGCTCGGATCAAAGCCACGCCGCCAGAACCAGCGCAGCCGCTTCTCCATCTCCGGGGCGTAGCACTGGACCCAGCGATAGATCGTCGTATGGTCGACCGAAATGCCGCGTTCCGCCAGCATTTCCTCAAGGTCGCGATAGCTGATCGGATAGCGACAATACCAGCGCACCGCCCACAGGATCACATCACCCTGGAAATGGCGCCACTTGAAATCCGTCATCGTTCCGTCCGTCCAATCTCCGCCAAGCATGCTCAAGCTTCACGATTTTTGCAACAGAGCCCACACGAGTATTGAGCATAGTCGAGATTGGTGCAGATCACTTCTGATATTGAACTGTCAGGAGCTGGCTGCACAACAGCCATTACGCCCAATCAACTGGTGCAGTCGTCTTCTGAAAATGACATTTGGTATCTCTCATAAACGGATGTTTTTGAGAGAACTATCTTCGGCCTTCACACGCACGAAAGGCGGCGAAGCTCCGCCGTTAATCCGTCCGCCGGAGATCTCGCCCAGGCAGGCTGAAGGCCGAGCAAGCCTGACAGGCCCGAAAAGCCCGGCACGGGCGTCGGCGGCGATGACGGCGGCGGCATTATCCAGGGTTGATGATGGAAGTGGAGGATATCGACAACCTCTCGCGCAACCAAGACATCGCGGTCGGACTGCAAGTGATCTTGAAGCCACGGGCCCGTCCCACCCCGACATGGACCTCGATGCCCGAACGGACGTTAGATTTCGAGTTCTAGGCGTTCTGCGATGAAGGTTGGATCCCAGCCGGGATTGAAAGTGTCGACGTGGGTGAATCCGAGCCGCTCGTATAGGCCACGCAGGTTCGGGTGGCAGTCGAGCCGCAGCTTGGCGCACCCCTGCGTTCGCGCGGCATGGCGGCAAGCCTCGATCAGCGCGGAGCTGACACCCCGGCCCGCATGTGTCCGTCGCACCGCGAGCTTGTGCAGATATGCGGCCTCCCCCTTGAGGGCGTCGGGCCAGAACTCGGGACCCTCGGCCGACAAGGTGCAACAGCCGACGATGCCGTCGCTGCAACTCGCGACTAGGAGCTCGGATCTCAGGACGAAGGTCTCCGCGAATGTCCGGTCGATCCGCGCGACGTCCCAGGCGGGCGTTCCCTTGGCGGACATCCACGCCGCAGCGTCGTGCATCAGCCGCACAACCTCGTCGATATCACCCGAGCAGGCGACCCGAACGTTCGGAGGCTCCTCGCTGTCCATTCGCTCCCCTGGCGCGGTATGAACCGCCGCCTCATAGTGCAGTTTGATCCTGACGAGCCCAGCATGTCTGCGCCCACCTTCGCGGAACCTGACCAGGGTCCGCTAGCGGGCGGCCGGAAGGTGAATGCTAGGCATGATCTAACCCTCGGTCTCTGGCGTCGCGACTGCGAAATTTCGCGAGGGTTTCCGAGAAGGTGATTGCGCTTCGCAGATCTCCAGGCGCGTGGGTGCGGACGTAGTCAGCGCCATTGCCGATCGCGTGAAGTTCCGCCGCAAGGCTCGCTGGACCCAGATCCTTTACAGGAAGGCCAACGGTGGCGCCCAAGAAGGATTTCCGCGACACCGAGACCAATAGCGGAAGCCCCAACGCCGACTTCAGCTTTTGAAGGTTCGACAGCACGTGCAGCGATGTTTCCGGTGCGGGGCTCAAGAAAAATCCCATCCCCGGATCGAGGATGAGCCGGTCGGCAGCGACCCCGCTCCGTCGCAAGGCGGAAACCCGCGCCTCGAAGAACCGCACAATCTCGTCGAGCGCGTCTTCGGGTCGAAGGTGACCGGTGCGGGTGGCGATGCCATCCCGCTGCGCTGAGTGCATAACCACCAGCCTGCAGTCCGCCTCAGCAATATCGGGATAGAGCGCAGGGTCAGGAAATCCTTGGATATCGTTCAGGTAGCCCACGCCGCGCTTGAGCGCATAGCGCTGGGTTTCCGGTTGGAAGCTGTCGATTGAAACACGGTGCATCTGATCGGACAGGGCGTCTAAGAGCGGCGCAATACGTCTGATCTCATCGGCCGGCGATACAGGCCTCGCGTCCGGATGGCTGGCGGCCGGTCCGACATCCACGACGTCTGATCCGACTCGCAGCATTTCGATCGCCGCGGTGACAGCGCCGGCGGGGTCTAGCCGCCGGCTCTCATCGAAGAAGGAGTCCTCGGTGAGATTCAGAATGCCGAACACCGTCACCATGGCGTCGGCCTCCGCAGCGACTTCCACGATGGGGATCGGGCGAGCAAAAAGGCAGCAATTATGAGCCCCATACCTACAAAGCCCCACGCATCAAGCTTTTGCCCATGAAGCAACCAGGCAATGGCTGTAATTATGACGACGCCGAGTCCCGACCAGACTGCATAAGCAACACCGACAGGGATGGATTTCAGAACCAGAGAAAGAAAATAAAATGCGATGCCATAACCGATTATGACAACGGCGGAAGGGGCAAGCTTAGTAAAGCCCTCGCTAGATTTTAATGCGGATGTTGCGATTACTTCGCCAACTATTGCGATAACAAGAAAAAGCCAGCCTTTCATGATATATCTCCCAATTTGTGTAGGGCTTATTATGCACGGCTTACAGCAGGCAAAATTTAACCAGAAAAAAGCCGCTGAATTACTGGGGCTGACTTACCATCAGCTTCGCGCTTTGCTGAAAAAACACCAGATTTAACGCACATTTGCAGATGTCATATTGGCGGATTTGACGCATAACCCCATCAGGGTTTACCATGACGCCATTACTGTATAAAAAAACAGGTACAAATATGGCTCTGGCACTCGTTGGCGAAAAAATTGACAGAAACCGTTTCACCGGTGAGAAAATTGAAAATAGTACATTTTTTAACTGTGATTTTTCAGGTGCCGACCTGAGCGGCACTGAATTTATCGGCTGTCAGTTCTATGATCGTGAAAGCCAGAAAGGGTGCAATTTTAGTCGTGCGATGCTGAAAGATGCCATTTTTAAAAGCTGTGATTTATCCATGGCGGATTTTCGCAATGCCAGTGCGCTGGGCATTGAAATTCGCCACTGCCGCGCACAAGGCGCAGATTTCCGCGGCGCAAGCTTTATGAATATGATCACCACGCGCACCTGGTTTTGTAGCGCATATATCACGAATACCAATCTAAGCTACGCCAATTTTTCGAAAGTCGTGTTGGAAAAGTGTGAGCTGTGGGAAAACCGTTGGATGGGTGCCCAGGTACTGGGCGCGACGTTCAGTGGTTCAGATCTCTCCGGCGGCGAGTTTTCGACTTTCGACTGGCGAGCAGCGAACTTCACACATTGCGATCTGACCAATTCGGAGTTGGGTGACTTAGATATTCGGGGCGTTGATTTACAAGGCGTTAAGCTGGACAACTACCAGGCGTCGTTGCTCATGGAGCGGCTTGGCATCGCGGTGATTGGTTAGCATTCACGGAGCGGTAAGTACCGCTCCCGCCCTTATACAATAGTGTCCGCCCTTGCCTTAAAAGTCACTTTCGACGCACAGAGCGTAAACGTTAGAGGGTTCCGGTCCCCCCATCAGAACACCAGACCTGACCAGACGTATAGCTGTTCTCCCGAGCGGCCAGGGTGACATAAAGCGGCGCGATTTCCACCGGTTGACCAGGGCGTCCCAGCGGCGCATTTGCCCCAAATTTCTCCACCTTTTCCTGCGGTTGACCACCACAGCACTGCAGTACAGTCCAGTATGGACCCGGCGCGACGGCATTGACACGGATCCCTTTCGGGGCCAGCTGTTTCGCCAGCGATTTAGTAAATGCCACGATAGCTGCTTTAGTCTGAGCATAATCAAGCAAGATTTCACTTGGCTCATAAGCCTGTACGGAGGAGGTATTAATTATCACGCTGTCTGGTGAAAGATGGGGTATGGCCGCTTTGGTGATCCAAAACATAGCGTAAACATTGGTTTTGAATGTTGCGTCGAAGTCTTCTGTGGTGAGTTCCTCAATTGACTCACAAAATTGCTGACGACCCGCATTATTGACGAGGATATCCAACCCTCCCAGTCCTTTTACCGCCTGTGTTACCAGATGACCGCAAAAAGCCTCATCACGGATATCGCCGGGGATGGCCAAAACATTTCTGCCTGCTTTTTTTATCAGATCGACCACTTCACGCGCATCGTCTTCTTCTTCAGGTAAATAGTTAATCGCAACATCAGCGCCTTCACGAGCATAGGCAATAGCAACAGCACGACCAATCCCTGAATCCCCACCGGTAATTAATACCTTGCGCCCATTCAGGCGACCGCTTCCCTGATAGCTGTCTTCTCCATGATCGGGGCGCGGTTGCATTTTCCCCGCCAGCCCGGGAAAGGGCTGCTGCTGCTGTTGAAAAGGCGGCGCCGGAAAACGCGCAGAATTGGTTTTATTGATGGTCTTTTTTTCCTTGTTTAAGCCAGCCATTCAATTACCTCTCATTATTTATCACAAAGACTAATAATCGTAGACCAAAATGAATGGTATGACCTATATTATCCAGCTACACTTAATTTTCTCGGAATATTACCCTCCCTACTTTCCTCTACCGTTGCGCTTATATCCCCACCAACGTTAGATTTAATTTAAAAAATATTATTTGAGACTTATCCAGTTCGCAGTGTTAATAAATAGCAACCACACTTAACATCTCAATCTGGGGTATAGGAAGTATAAACCACCTTTTTGCTCCTCATCCGAAGTATCTTACCTGAAATTCCCTCACTCGTTTACCGCTCAAGCCCCAATTTTAACTGCCGGTCCAGCCTAAACCGCTCTAATAAGGTTCGATTTGGCGGTAAAATCTCTAGCCTGATAGCTCGAGAGATACAAACTGCCCCACCGCCCCGTTTAAAAGTTGGCAGTGTTGAGCAGTGTTGGATTTGGGGTCGTCAGTCAAAGAGACGACTCTGTGATGGATCGAACAGGCTGGGAGTCAGTGGCGGCGCTCGTTCTGGTGGCAGCTCACGCTGCTTGGCGGCATTCGCCTTGGCTGTTTTCTGTTTCAGATGCTTGAGAATCTGCTCAATGACCTTCGGATCTTCGATGCTGGCAATCACTTTGACGTGACCGCCGCAGTGTTCGCAGACTTCAATATCAATATTGAAGACTCGCTTGAGGCGTTGCATCCAGGTCATGGCGCGGTGGCGCTCTGCAGGACTCTTGTCACGCCAGTTAGTATCGAGACCTTCCGATTTGTCGGGCTTCTTGCCCCGCTTGGCGGGTGTTACTTGAACTCGGTGTTTGCTGTTCGGTGCAAAGACGCCGTGGAAGCGTGTGAGGTTGACTCGCGGCTTAGGTACCAACGCAGCGAGTTTGGCGATGAAGTCCAGCGGCTCGAAGATCACATGGGTGGTGCCATTGCGGTACGGAGTTTTGAGCTCGTAACGCACCTGCCCATTGGCGGTTAATGCCAGACGTTTTTCTGAAACCGCTGGCCGACTAATGTAGCGACACAAGCGCTCAAGCTTATCCCGCTGATGCGCTTCGGCCATCACACCGGCGTGTAGCGAGAAACCAGCATGGTTGGCTACTCGACTGCTTGAGTCGGCTTTATCCTCACGCCCTGGCAAGGTTTGCAGGGTGAAGACTTTGCGCCCTTGCTGGGGGCCGACGGCAATGCGATACGTAACCGAAGCACCATGTAATTGAGTCAGCGTATCGTCTTCGCCCTCTTCCAGTGTCAACCACGTATTCTCGGCATCACGCTCCAAAATCCCACGCTTTTCCATGCAGCGAGCGATGCGATGGCTGAGGGTGTGAGCGAGCGTATTCAGCTCATCGTAAGTGGGTGCCTTGACACGATGGAAGCGTTGCTTGCCATAGTCATCTTCGGCATAGACACCATCGAGAAACAGCATGTGGTAGTGGACATTGAGATTTAGCGCGGAGCCAAAGCGTTGGATAAGAGTCACTGAGCCAGTTTGTGCAGAGGCTTTGGTGTAACCGGCTTTTTTGATCAGATGAGTTGAGAGTGTACGATAGACGATACTCAAGACCTGGCCCATCAGCTGGGGATGGCGAGCCAGCAAAAAGCGTAGCTGGAAAGGAAAGCTGAGCACCCACTGGCGAATGGGCTCCTTGGGGAAGACTTCGTCTATCAGCAGCGCCGCACTCTCGGCCATCCGGCGGGCACCGCAGCTAGGGCAAAAGCCGCGTCGTTTACAGCTGAAGGCGACCAGACGCTCGTGATGACAATCCTCGCAGCGAACCCGCATGAAACCATACTCCAGACGGCCACATTGGAGGAGGTCGTTGAATTCTTGTTGGATGTAGCGAGGCAGGTGTTGACCTTGGGCTTCGAGTGAGGCTTTGAAGGCTGGGTAGTGCTGCTCAACCAGCTGGTAGAGCAGCGTCTGGTCGGGTTGGTGGCGTTCGTAACCGTTTGTTTGAGTGGGCGATTGACTCGCCGTGGCGTTCCTTGCCAGCGACATGGGTATCCTCCGCTGATACTGTGGTTATGTACAGTATCAGCGGCTTGCGTTCAGACGTCCAGTCTGGCCCTAGACATCGCTAAATGCTTAACCCGCAATAGCCCTCACGAGTTGTTATCAGCCACTACCGGTTGAGCGAGAAGGTTTTGGGTTCAGGGTGCTATTGCTCCACCAATCACAATACTGAAGCCCCAACTGTTATCAGTTGGGGCTTTTTCTTGTCTGTTTGCGGCGGTTGCGTTTTATCGGTAGTCGTCGAGCTCTGCACCATCCCACATAAGAGCTTAACGGTGCGATCTTCAACGCCATCACACAAAACTTTCTTTTTCACGCACAGTCAACTTATTGGATGTTTTATTAACAACCCAAAAGGAGATATTTAGCGGGCGGCCGGAAGGTGAATGCTAGGCATGATCTAACCCTCGGTCTCTGGCGTCGCGACTGCGAAATTTCGCGAGGGTTTCCGAGAAGGTGATTGCGCTTCGCAGATCTCCAGGCGCGTGGGTGCGGACGTAGTCAGCGCCATTGCCGATCGCGTGAAGTTCCGCCGCAAGGCTCGCTGGACCCAGATCCTTTACAGGAAGGCCAACGGTGGCGCCCAAGAAGGATTTCCGCGACACCGAGACCAATAGCGGAAGCCCCAACGCCGACTTCAGCTTTTGAAGGTTCGACAGCACGTGCAGCGATGTTTCCGGTGCGGGGCTCAAGAAAAATCCCATCCCCGGATCGAGGATGAGCCGGTCGGCAGCGACCCCGCTCCGTCGCAAGGCGGAAACCCGCGCCTCGAAGAACCGCACAATCTCGTCGAGCGCGTCTTCGGGTCGAAGGTGACCGGTGCGGGTGGCGATGCCATCCCGCTGCGCTGAGTGCATAACCACCAGCCTGCAGTCCGCCTCAGCAATATCGGGATAGAGCGCAGGGTCAGGAAATCCTTGGATATCGTTCAGGTAGCCCACGCCGCGCTTGAGCGCATAGCGCTGGGTTTCCGGTTGGAAGCTGTCGATTGAAACACGGTGCATCTGATCGGACAGGGCGTCTAAGAGCGGCGCAATACGTCTGATCTCATCGGCCGGCGATACAGGCCTCGCGTCCGGATGGCTGGCGGCCGGTCCGACATCCACGACGTCTGATCCGACTCGCAGCATTTCGATCGCCGCGGTGACAGCGCCGGCGGGGTCTAGCCGCCGGCTCTCATCGAAGAAGGAGTCCTCGGTGAGATTCAGAATGCCGAACACCGTCACCATGGCGTCGGCCTCCGCAGCGACTTCCACGATGGGGATCGGGCGAGCAAAAAGGCAGCAATTATGAGCCCCATACCTACAAAGCCCCACGCATCAAGCTTTTGCCCATGAAGCAACCAGGCAATGGCTGTAATTATGACGACGCCGAGTCCCGACCAGACTGCATAAGCAACACCGACAGGGATGGATTTCAGAACCAGAGAAAGAAAATAAAATGCGATGCCATAACCGATTATGACAACGGCGGAAGGGGCAAGCTTAGTAAAGCCCTCGCTAGATTTTAATGCGGATGTTGCGATTACTTCGCCAACTATTGCGATAACAAGAAAAAGCCAGCCTTTCATGATATATCTCCCAATTTGTGTAGGGCTTATTATGCACGCTTAAAAATAATAAAAGCAGACTTGACCTGATAGTTTGGCTGTGAGCAATTATGTGCTTAGTGCATCTAACGCCTGAATTAAGCTGCGCCGCGAAGCGGCGTCGGCTTGAATGAACTGTTAGACATCATTGGCGTGGAGCCGAGCAGACTGGCGGCTTCGTGCTTCACAAAGTAAATGAACGCAGTCAACTGATCAGCGCGTGAGGCCAAGCAATCCATCCCTTGTCCAAGGTAAGCCTGCTGGGCTTCAAGCAGCACGGGCTGATGTTGGACGGGCAGGCGTTCCATTACCCAGTTGGCAGCTACATCCTTCGGCGCGATCTTGCCGGTTGCTGCGCTGTACCAAATGCGAGACAAAGTAAGCACTACATTCCGCTCGTCGCCTGCCCAATCCGGTTGTGAGTTCCATAGTTTCAAGGTGTCGGCCAGTGCTTTGAATAGATCGCTTTCCGGGACTGAGTTGAAGAAATCTTCCGCGGCCGAACCTGCCAAGGCAAGGCTGTGTTGCCTTGCTTTAGTTAGCAGAATAGCCAGATCAACATCGGTTGTCGCGGGCTCGAAGATGCCCGCAAGAATGTCCTTGCGCTGCCACTCCCCGAATTGCAGTTCCCGTCTGGCTGGATAACGCCAAGGAACAACATCGCCGTACACGACGATGGTAACTTCCAAGGCACGGAGAGCTTCACTTTGGCCGGGAGAAGCGGAAACTTCCAGGAAATCTACGAACAGAGCCTGCCGCACAGTCTCATCGAGCTGTGCAGTCACAGTAACCAGCAAATCAATATCACTGCATGGCTTCAGGCCACCGTCGAGTGCAGAGCCGTACAAATGCACGGCCAGCAACGTCGATCCCAGATGATGCTCGATGACGTTGAGTGCCTGTGATAGCTGTACCGAAATCTCGGCGGGCACTGCGTTGCTCATGATGTCTAACTCCCAATTTGTGTAGGGCTTATTATGCACGCTTAAAAATAATAAAAGCAGACTTGACCTGATAGTTTGGCTGTGAGCAATTATGTGCTTAGTGCATCTAACGCCGCTAAGCAGCGGCACATTTTGCGTTTTGAGCGCAGCGAAGCAAAATGTGTCCGATGGCTTGGATGGTTAACCCCTTTGCCAGATTTGATAGCGATAATTTATATTTGAATGAAATTCCTGCTCGAACACCACATTGAACTCTTTGGGGATTTCCGGAAAGAAAACATTGCCCTCTGGCTCGGAATCTATTGTCGAGATATGTAGCGTGTCGGCATGGGCGATCAGACTCTTGTAGATCTCTCCACCACCAGAAACAACAACATGGTTCGTAAGAGTCTTTAGCTCCCTCATTGCTGCTTCTATAGATGGAAACACAACCACATCATCGTTAGTAGCTACCGATCCTGAGCGGCTGACAACTGCATACTTTCTATTTGGGAGAGCCCCCATTGCCTCAAATGTTTTACGGCCGACTAAGAGCCATTGATTGTAAGTTATTGCTTTAAAAAGCAGCTGCTCACCTTTAGCGTTCCACGGGATATCCGAGCCGCAGCCAATAACCCCATTTCTTGCTTTTGCAGCCATTAGTGATATTTTCACGATACTCCTTTGGGTTAACGCCGCCATAAACGGCGACAGGGTGGCGCGCCTATTGCGCATAAAATGGCGAAGCCATGCGCAACAGGCGCGGAATCTCTGGCGTCCGGTTTGATGGCTTTGTTATGCAAAGGACTAGTCTTCAATGACGTGTAAACCACGGCGCTTTAAGTCCTCCAACGAATCCAACATTCCCCTTATTAATTCAACAGGATGCCCCTCCCAGTCTTCAACAACGCCAACAATTCTCAAGGGTTCGCAGGTTCTATAGGACTGTGTTGGATTACCGGGAAATCTTTTGTTCGTAAGATTCGGATCGTCTTCGAACGGTCCTGTTGGCTCAACTATGTATATGTAGCCGCGACCCTCGAGGCCAGACAGTGACATAGCAAGTTCAGCTCCCCAAACTGCTGGCTCCATCAAGGCTGAAAAGTAGATGTGCTTAAGAATACGACCGTCCTCGAAATGAGAGATGAACCCTGTGGTTAGCAAGTCACCAATCGCCAAATTGGCTTTGGTTCCATGATAGAACGGTCCTTGCACCTGCTTGTAATTATCATGAGAGATGGGAATCCAATCTTTTACCATTTTAAGACCCTTAATTGTTGGGATTTGGCTGCATAACGTTTGACATGAGGGGCGGCCAAGGGCGCCAGCCCTTGGACGTCCCCCTCGATGGAAGGGTTAGGCATCACTGCGTGTTCGCTCGAATGCCTGGCGTGTTTGAACCATGTACACGGCTGGACCATATGGGGTGGTTACGGTACCTTGCCTCTCAAACCCCGCTTTCTCGTAGCATCGGATCGCTCGCAAGTTGCTCGGCGACGGGTCCGTTTGGATCTTGGTGACCTCGGGATCATTGAACAGCAACTCAACCAGAGCTCGAACCAGCTTGGTTCCCAAGCCTTTGCCCAGTTGTGATGCATTCGCCAGTAACTGGTCTATTCCGCGTACTCCTGGATCGGTTTCTTCTTCCCACCGTCCGTCCCCGCTTCCAAGAGCAACGTACGACTGGGCATACCCAATCGGCTCTCCATTCAGCATTGCAATGTATGGAGTGACGGACTCTTGCGCTAAAACGCTTGGCAAGTACTGTTCCTGTACGTCAGCAAGTGTCGGGCGTGCTTCTTCTCCGCCCCACCACTCGACGATATGAGATCGATTTAGCCACTCATAGAGCATCGCAAGGTCATGCTCAGTCATGAGGCGCAGTGTGACGGAATCGTTGCTGTTGGTCACGATGCTGTACTTTGTGATGCCTAACTTTGTTTTTGCGTTGCTCATGATGTCTAACTCCCAATTTGTGTAGGGCTTATTATGCACGCTTAAAAATAATAAAAGCAGACTTGACCTGATAGTTTGGCTGTGAGCAATTATGTGCTTAGTGCATCTAACTTTGTTTTAGGGCGACTGCCCTGCTGCGTAACATCGTTGCTGCTCCATAACATCAAACATCGACCCACGGCGTAACGCGCTTGCTGCTTGGATGCCCGAGGCATAGACTGTACAAAAAAACAGTCATAACAAGCCATGAAAACCGCCACTGCGCCGTTACCACCGCTGCGTTCGGTCAAGGTTCTGGACCAGTTGCGTGAGCGCATACGCTACTTGCATTACAGCTTACGAACCGAACAGGCTTATGTCCACTGGGTTCGTGCCTTCATCCGTTTCCACGGTGTGCGTCACCCGGCAACCTTGGGCAGCAGCGAAGTCGAGGCATTTCTGTCCTGGCTGGCGAACGAGCGCAAGGTTTCGGTCTCCACGCATCGTCAGGCATTGGCGGCCTTGCTGTTCTTCTACGGCAAGGTGCTGTGCACGGATCTGCCCTGGCTTCAGGAGATCGGAAGACCTCGGCCGTCGCGGCGCTTGCCGGTGGTGCTGACCCCGGATGAAGTGGTTCGCATCCTCGGTTTTCTGGAAGGCGAGCATCGTTTGTTCGCCCAGCTTCTGTATGGAACGGGCATGCGGATCAGTGAGGGTTTGCAACTGCGGGTCAAGGATCTGGATTTCGATCACGGCACGATCATCGTGCGGGAGGGCAAGGGCTCCAAGGATCGGGCCTTGATGTTACCCGAGAGCTTGGCACCCAGCCTGCGCGAGCAGCTGTCGCGTGCACGGGCATGGTGGCTGAAGGACCAGGCCGAGGGCCGCAGCGGCGTTGCGCTTCCCGACGCCCTTGAGCGGAAGTATCCGCGCGCCGGGCATTCCTGGCCGTGGTTCTGGGTTTTTGCGCAGCACACGCATTCGACCGATCCACGGAGCGGTGTCGTGCGTCGCCATCACATGTATGACCAGACCTTTCAGCGCGCCTTCAAACGTGCCGTAGAACAAGCAGGCATCACGAAGCCCGCCACACCGCACACCCTCCGCCACTCGTTCGCGACGGCCTTGCTCCGCAGCGGTTACGACATTCGAACCGTGCAGGATCTGCTCGGCCATTCCGACGTCTCTACGACGATGATTTACACGCATGTGCTGAAAGTTGGCGGTGCCGGAGTGCGCTCACCGCTTGATGCGCTGCCGCCCCTCACTAGTGAGAGGTAGGGCAGCGCAAGTCAATCCTGGCGGATTCACTACCCCTGCGCGAAGGCCATCGGTGCCGCATCGAACGGCCGGTTGCGGAAAGTCCTCCCTGCGTCCGCTGATGGCCGGCAGCAGCCCGTCGTTGCCTGATGGATCCAACCCCTCCGCTGCTATAGTGCAGTCGGCTTCTGACGTTCAGTGCAGCCGTCTTCTGAAAACGACAAACAGCCAGAAAGGCTGTTACAGGCGATTTGATCTGCAACCTATTGGTTAAATTAATGTATCAAAAACGATGGTTTTTGTGACAGTCTTGAAAAGTCCTGACTTCTCCCGAAAAATGACTCCCCTCATGTAACAAAACTCGTTACTGTATCAACATAACAATAACCCCATAACTAATTAGCGAGAAAAGAATGAAAATCGGCTATGCACGTAAATCTACGCATCTTCAGGGGCACTGTTGCAAATAGTCGGTGGTGATAAACTTATCATCCCCTTTTGCTGATGGAGCTGCACATGAACCCATTCAAAGGCCGGCATTTTCAGCGTGACATCATTCTGTGGGCCGTACGCTGGTACTGCAAATACGGCATCAGTTACCGTGAGCTGCAGGAGATGCTGGCTGAACGCGGAGTGAATGTCGATCACTCCACGATTTACCGCTGGGTTCAGCGTTATGCGCCTGAAATGGAAAAACGGCTGCGCTGGTACTGGCGTAACCCTTCCGATCTTTGCCCGTGGCACATGGATGAAACCTACGTGAAGGTCAATGGCCGCTGGGCGTATCTGTACCGGGCCGTCGACAGCCGGGGCCGCACTGTCGATTTTTATCTCTCCTCCCGTCGTAACAGCAAAGCTGCATACCGGTTTCTGGGTAAAATCCTCAACAACGTGAAGAAGTGGCAGATCCCGCGATTCATCAACACGGATAAAGCGCCCGCCTATGGTCGCGCGCTTGCTCTGCTCAAACGCGAAGGCCGGTGCCCGTCTGACGTTGAACACCGACAGATTAAGTACCGGAACAACGTGATTGAATGCGATCATGGCAAACTGAAACGGATAATCGGCGCCACGCTGGGATTTAAATCCATGAAGACGGCTTACGCCACCATCAAAGGTATTGAGGTGATGCGTGCACTACGCAAAGGCCAGGCCTCAGCATTTTATTATGGTGATCCCCTGGGCGAAATGCGCCTGGTAAGCAGAGTTTTTGAAATGTAAGGCCTTTGAATAAGACAAAAGGCTGCCTCATCGCTAACTTTGCAACAGTGCCACATAAACAGCTTTTTGGTCAGGGCGATAACCTGCGGGTTAGGCGTAAAGAGTTGCATAATCGGCTCGGCCAGCAAAAAGATAATCAGGCTGAGAGAAAAAGCCACCAGCAGCCCCAGCCGCCAACTTTTAACGCCCTGCCGGTAGGCGGATTCTATTTCCCTCGCCCCCACTGCGCGGCCAATAATAATCTGCGAGGCCTGGCCTATCGACATCGCAAACAGCGCCACGAACTGGCTGATGGTTGACGCATACACTTTGGTGGTTAGCGCCTCGGTGCCGAGAAAGGCGATAATGGCGGTCACCACCAGTTGCGACCCGGCGTAGGAGAGATTCTCCCCGGCTGACGGCAGACCAAAACGCAGAATCGCCCCCAGCATTTTGCGCGAGCACTGCCGCAGCTTCTGCCAGCGAAACACGTAGCCGATGTATTTTTTCAGCATCCACGCCGACATCAGCATACCGATGACGTTGGCAATGCATACCGCGATCCCAACGCCGGTGACGCCCAGCCCAAGAAAGCTGAGCTGGCCGTAAAGAAACAGGTAGTTAAATACCACGTTTACCACGCTGACGGTGATCGGCACCAGCATCGCCTGACGCACAAAGCCGTGGGTACGCAGAATAGGTAAGATTGACGAATATAGCGCGATAATTACCGAAATACCGCCGATGATGCGGATAAACGGCGAACCCACCACCACCAGCTCATCGCTTAGCCCGAGCATCCGCAGGAAGGCATCGCCAAACAGCACAAACACCAGGCTCATCGCGACGCCGATCAGAAACGCCACCACCAAACCGTTGGTAATCACCCGCTCAACGCGCCGAAAACGCTTCGCGCCCAATAGCTGCGCCACCACGATCTGTACACCGACGGTGAGAAAACCGTAGAAGATCACCGAAATGGCGAGGATCTGATTAGCGACCCCGGTGGCGGCGACCGCCTCATCCGAATAGTGCCCTAACATGAAGACGCTGACGTAGCCGAGCATTAATCGCAGCAGCTGTTCGACAAATATTGGCCATGCCAGAGTAAACAGCCCCAGCCGAACCTGACTTTCCATGCCCGTCATCGCTGACGCTCTCCCTTTTTCAGTCTACACACGCACCCAACGCGGGATGATCAACCTTCTACACCCAAGGCGTCTATCCGAACATTGCGCTGGCTTTCAAAATCAGAAAAACACACGGTGGTAGGAGGAGATTCCGGGGTAAAATCGTGTTATATCCAGAGCCTGGACTCTGTAGCAATACTTTGGGGAGTTATCGAATGAAACGTGCATTATCGGCTCTCGCCCTGCTGCTCACCAGCAGTTACGCACTGGCAGACGCGTGTGACAACGCCAACACGCAGGCCGAGCTGAACAGCTGCAGCGCTGAACAATATCAGGCGGCAGATAAGAAGCTGAATCAAACCTGGCAGGACGTGCTCAAGCGCGCCGAGCCCGCGCAGCGCGATTTACTCAAGAAGGCCCAGAGCGCATGGATTGCCCTACGCGACGCGGACTGCGCGTTTATGAGCTCCAGCAGCCACGGCGGCAGCGTGCAGCCGATGGTCAACAATCAGTGCCTGACGGATAAAACCAACGAACGTGAAGCGTTTCTCGCCTCACTACTGCAATGTGAAGAAGGCGATCTGAGCTGCCCGCTACCGCCAGCCAGCTAACGTACGCGAATACCGTCGATGATAATCCGCTGGACGTTTTCGACGGTCTGCTGGAAGAACGCCTCGTCACGCAGCGTTTTCCCGGTGACCGCCTCCACCTGAGTGGCAAAATCGGCATAGTGCTGGGTGGTCGCCCAAATCATAAAAATCAGATGATGAGGGTCGATGGGCGCCAATTTTCCGCTCTTCACCCACGCCGCGATAATCGCCGATTTATCGGCCACCAGCGTTTTTAAATCGCCGGTCAGCTCATCCATCACCAACGGCGCGCCCTGCAGCATCTCCAGACAGAACAGCTTCGACGCCTGCGGGTAATCACGCGATACCTCAAGTTTGAGACGAATGTATTCGCTAATGGCAACCAGCGGTGCCAGATCTTCGCGAAAAGCACGCAGCGGCGCCAGCCAGATATCGAGGATCTGCTGCATCACGGCAACGTACAGTGCTTCTTTAGACGGGAAATAGTAGAGCAGATTGGTTTTTGACACCCCGGCCAGCTCGGCAACCTGATCGAGGCGCGTGCCATGGATCCCATACTGGGAAAAGGTGTTCAGCGCGGCGGTGAGAATGGCCTGCTTTTTGGCGCTAACCGCCTGAGAACGTTTGCCGCTTTTCTTTACTGCATTCAGAGCCATACGCCCTCTCCTTGTGATTTTCTCCTATTTTGCGGGTAGCGAGGGCCGGCTTCAACCGGAAAAAGAAACCGCCGGTAAAACCGGCGGTTAGGTGAGAAACCATAACGTCATGCGCCGTTAGGTGCCGCGATGACTACCATGGCTGTTTTTCCCGCCTTTTTTGCCCGCTTCTGAGGCGCGCTGGGGATCGTTTTTAAAGTTCCCGCCGCTATGCTGGCCCCCCTTACGACCTGCTTCTGATGCTCTTTCCCGGTCTTCAGCGAAGTTACCTGAACCGCCGCGATGGTTTGCCATTACTGACCTCCAGTTGAGAGAACGACATCGTGCATTACGTAGATGAAAAGCGTAATCACCCGCGATATAACGCGGTAGTGATAAGCATAGTCGCCGTAGGGGTGTGAAACGGCAGCTGGTCATATTTTGACATATCTGCCGTCAGGTTTTACCCGCTGACGCCGGGGTGTTCCCCTAATCAACTCTTATCATGGGGGAAAATCGGCGACAGAAAAATGTGACATTATGCGTCAGCCGCACCTCGCGAGGTTACTTCAGCACGCCCACATAGCTGCCGTCTTTCATCAGCCGGACTTTGCCGGTGCGCTTGTGAAATACCAACCGGTACGGCCCCTGAATATAGACGTCAGCATCGGCGTTATATTCCGCCTTCTCTGCCGCCGCGCCGTTCACCGTCACCCTATCGCCCTGCCGGGTGACCGTCACGCCGAAGCCTTGATAAATTTGCTGACTGGCCATCTGCGCGTCCTGCGCGATCGCCGGGGCTGATACCAGCGAAATCGCCAGCAGGCTCGCGCCCATCATGACAGCCACCGCTATTTGTTTCTTCATGCACCTACCGTTGTGTGTGACCCACCAGCGCATATTCTCCGGGAATGAGGCGCAAAAGTTGTTGATAACAATCAACCAAATAAATAGTTAATCGCCAATATTATTCATCATAGTTATTAATGAGTTACTGTTTTGATGCACCGCAGAACCGGCCTTCGTTTAAAAAACAGGCAATCGCGTTGTTTAAGCGAGAATTTACTGGCGTGATGCAGCGAATCCGTCAGCACGGGCTATGCTTAAGGAAGCTTGTTACGTAACCAACGAATTTGACACAGGAGAGTTAAGATGAGTGGAAAAGCAAGTGTTCTGGTGCTCTATTATTCCATGTACGGACACATTGAGACGATGGCTAAAGCCGTCGCGGAAGGCGCAAATAAAGTGGACGGCGTTGATGTCGTCGTCAAGCGCGTACCGGAAACCATGCAAGCAGAAGCGTTCGCCAAAGCGGGCGGCAAAGCGCAGGCCGTCCCGGTCGCCACGCCGCAGGAGTTAGCCGATTACGACGCCATTATTTTTGGTACGCCAACCCGATTCGGCAATATGGCCGGACAAATGCGCACCTTCCTCGATCAGACCGGCGGCCTGTGGGCGTCCGGCGCGCTGTACGGCAAACTGGCCAGCGTGTTTAGCTCAACCGGCACCGGCGGCGGTCAGGAACAAACCATCACCTCCACCTGGACTACGCTCGCCCACCACGGTATGGTGATTGTACCGATCGGTTATGCGGCGCAAGAACTGTTTGATATCTCGCAGGTTCGCGGCGGCACGCCGTATGGCGCTACAACCATTGCCGGCGGCGACGGCTCACGTCAGCCAAGCCAGGAAGAGTTGTCGATTGCCCGTTATCAGGGTGAATATGTCGCTGGCCTGGCCGTTAAACTCAAAGGCTAATTAAGGGAGAAGAGAGATGCCCACACAAGAAGGCAAAGCACATCATATAGGTGAATGGGCGAGCTTGCGTAATACCTCGCCGGAAATTGCCGAAGCGATTTTTGAACTCGCAAAGTATGACGAAAAAGTCGCGGAAAAAATCTGGGAAGAAGGCAGCGATGCCGTTCTTGAGCTGGCCTTCCGTAAAACAGACAAAGATGCGCTGTTCTGGGGCGAGCAAACCATTGAACGTAAGAACGTTTAATTCGGACCTGACCAAATAACATCCCAGCCCGACTGAGCATCACGCGACGCCGGGCTGTTTTTTTATACCGTCACTCGACGCTGCCAGCGCTTCGCCACCCTTTCCAGCCCAAAACAGAGCAGATAGTAGACCACGCCAATAAAGACAAAAATGGCCGTCGGGTAGATTTGTACGCGGTTATTCACCTGCCCGGCCACGGTCGTCAGCTCCGGGACGTTGACGATAAACGCCAGCGAGGTATCTTTCAGCAGGCTGATGAAAATCCCCACCAGCGACGGCAGCACGTTGCGCAGCGTTTGCGGCAACAGAATTAACCGCAGACTCTGTCCGGCGCTAAATCCCTGAGTGAGTGCCGCTTCATACTGCCCCTTCGGCAACGCCTGCAGCCCTGCCAGCACCGAGTGCATCACCGACGCCGCGGTAAACCAGGCCAGCGCTAAGGTCACCGTGACCGCGCCGGGTAAATCGCTGCCGGTCAGCATTGGCAACAGGTACCACAGCCAAAAGATAACGAATATCAGCGGAATACCGCGAATAATCTCCGCCCACAGGTACAGTAAACGCCGCGTGATGCCGGGGAATCGCCATGCCGCACAGGCCAGCAACACGCCACCCGGCAGCGCTAATGCGCCCGCCCCCAGCGCCATCATCAGGGTCAGCGCGACGCCGCCCGGTTCGCCGTCCGCCAGTCGCCCCCACAGCAGATAGTCGAGGTTATCGACAATGACCGCCAGATTAGCGTTCATGCTGAATCCCTCCCTGCACATCCCTAACCTGACGTCGCCGCTTCGCCTGCCCTACTGGCTTTGGCCCCAGGCGGCTCAATAGCAGCCCCAGCACGATGCCGGTAAACAGGTACAGCACGGTGCCCACGGCAAAGGCTTCCAGCGCATGCGCGTTGTAGCTCTCTATCTGCCGCACCTGATAGGTCAGCTCGGCAAACCCAATACCGCTGGCCAGCGACGATAGCTTCATCAGGTTAAGATACTGGCCGACCACCGGCTGCCAGGCATTCGCCAGCCCCTGCGGCAACAGGATGTGGCGCAGCAACCCGGCGGTGGAAAAACCCTGCGCCAGCGCCGCTTCCCGCTGCCCGTTCGGT
The DNA here is from genome assembly GCF_009495675.1 of Citrobacter sp. S39. Classification (NCBI taxonomy): domain Bacteria; kingdom Pseudomonadati; phylum Pseudomonadota; class Gammaproteobacteria; order Enterobacterales; family Enterobacteriaceae; genus Citrobacter; species Citrobacter sp. S39. The sequence continues at coordinate 37,600 of NZ_CP045556.1, read as the reverse complement.
ACGCTTTGCAGCCCCGCCGCCACCTCCTCAATCAGAAACGCCGAGGTAAAAACGCCAAGCCCCCATGCCGAGCAGAGAAATTCCGGCGTCAACCACCAGACGTCGCCGGGCAGAATCGACCAGTCATGCGGATCGTTCACAAAATCACGCATCCCCTGCGGCAGAAAGTTCCAGGCCGCGAAGTACCAGAACAGCAGCTGTACCAGCAGCGGCGTATTACGAAACAGCGACACCCAGCAGCCTGTAATGCCCTGCCCGAGCCGACCGCCCGCCAGCCGCAGCAGCAAAAACAGCGTCGCCAGTACGCTTGCCAGCACAATTCCCGCAAGGGAAACCCACAGCGTGGTGAGAAAGCCCGAAATAATCCATTGCAGAGGCTGCCCGCTGAGCACCCCGAGCCAGTCGAAATTGCTCATCACGCCGTCCGCTCCTGATGCAGCGGATCCAGCACCTTCTGTAGAAAACGTACCGCACGAGGATGCTGTGGCCGGGCGAAAAATGCCGCTGGCGGCGCCACTTCCAGCACGTCGCCGCCGTCGATAAACACGGGGAGCCCGCAGAATTCGGAAAAAATCGTACGCTAAGGTTTTCCGGGCATCCGTAAGGGCCGAAACTTCCCGTCTTCCAGTCTGCGGCTCTGCCGCCAGACGTAATCGCCGGTTAGGTTGATGTGCTCCCAGCCCAGCGGCGACAGGAATTGCAGCAGCTCGCCGTCCACCGGCTTGCCGGCCTCGACCAACCCCTGGGTGGCGCGTTCCAGGTACACCGTGTTCCACAGCACGATAGCCGCCGTCACCAGGTTGAGGCCGCTGGCCCGGTAGCGCTGCTGCTCGAAGCTCCGATCCCTGATTTCCCCAAGGCGGTTGAAGAACACCGCCCTGGCCAGCGAGTTGCGCGCCTCACCTTTGTTCAGGCCGGCATGCACGCGGCGGCGCAGTTCAACACTTTGCAGCCAGTCCAGGATGAACAGCGTGCGCTCGATCCGGCCCAGCTCGCGCAGGGCCACGGCCAGTCCGTTCTGGCGCGGGTAGCTGCCGAGCTTGCGCAGCATCAGCGAGGCGGTGACGGTGCCCTGCTTGATCGAGCTGGCCAGGCGCAGGATGTCGTCCCAGTGGGCACGCACGTGCTTGATGTTCAGGGTGCCGCCGATCAGCGGGCGCAACGTCGGGTAGGCTTGCACGCCCTGCGGCACGTACAGCTTGGTTTCGCCGAGGTCGCGGATGCGCGGCGCGAAGCGGAAGCCTAGCAGGTGCATCAGGGCAAAGACGTGATCGGTGAAGCCGGCCGTGTCGGTGTAGTGCTCCTCGATCCGCAGGTCGGACTCGTGGTACAGCAGGCCGTCGAGCACATAGGGGTCGTTTGCGGGAGAGGGCGAAATCCTACGCTAAGGCTTTGGCCAACGATATTCTCCGGTAAGATTGATGTGTTCCCAGGGGATAGGAGAAGTCGCTTGATATCTAGTATGACGTCTGTCGCACCTGCTTGATCGCGGCCGCGATAGCTAGATCGCGTTGCTCCTCTTCTCCATCCGCGTTCCAAGCTGCGGAAAGGCACCCATAAGCGTACGCCTGGTCGAGCAGGCGACGCGGATCGACGTCCAGCGCACGAGAGAATGCGTCCGCCATCTGTGCAATGCGTCTAGGATCGAGACAAAGGTCGTCTCTGTCAGCCGGATCGTAGAACATATTGGCGGCGCCAAAGCCCACTTCACCGACCAGACCGACGGGATCTATCACCAGCCAGCCGCGACTGGAGAACATGATGTTTTCATGATGCAGATCGCCATGTAGCCCACGCAGTTCCGAGGCATTGCTCATCATTTGATCGGCTATAATCGCCGCGTGGACGTAGTCAGTTTGACAACCTGCGTTTTGATCATCGCGCGCCCGCTGAAACAAAGCTGCAAAGCGATCCCGGATCGGGAGAAGGGCAGAAGGCAGGGGTTCCTCAGATGCGGCATACAGCTTCGCCATTAGTTCCGCTGCAATTTCGGTCGCCTGGTAGTCGCCGTGCTCGGCAACGATGTGAGAGAGCATTCGCTCCCCGGCATATTCGAGCAACATCAGATTGTTCTCACGACCGAGCAACCGGACTGCTCCCCTCCCATTGCGCCATACCAGATAGTCGGCCCCGCGCAGTTCATCAGCAATGTCTTCTATAGGTTTCAATCCCTTGACGATTGCAGGAGTCCCGTCTGGCAATGAAACTTTCCAAACGAGGCTGGAAAAGGTGTCCGCAATGAGAACAGGTTGCGAAACGTGCCAATGAGCAGGAAAAACAGGCGGCATGAACATCAACCCCAAGTCAGAGGGTCCAATCGCAGATAGAAGGCAAGGCGTTCGCGGTCGGGGGCTTCGATCCCCAATACATTGAATAGGACAGCGAAGGCGCGCTCTGCTTCATCTGGCGCTGCCCAGTTCTCTTCGGCGTTAGCAATCATGAGTGCCAAATCGGCATAGCGATCTGCTGTTCCGAGCCGCCCAAGGTCGATCAGACCCGTGCATTGAAGAGTTTTAGGGTCCACCATGAAGTTCGGCATGCAGGGATCACCATGGCAAACAACCATATCGGTGCGCTCTTGGTCGAGCCGCACCGGTAGCTCTCGTTCGACACGAGCCAAAAGATCGAGCTGCGGCGTACTCTTGTCCTCGTCCGGTAAGAAGTCGGGATTGACGGCATTGCGGGACACCACATCAACGGCGCGTCCGAACATTCGCGACAGCCTGCGCTCAAACGGACATTGATCAACCGATAGGCTGTGAACAGCGCCAAGTTGCTGCCCCATTGACGGCCACGCTTTGAGCAAATCCGCTCCAGACAGATCAGCCGCCGGTACTCCCGGAATTGCCGTTATCACCAAGCATGCACCCTCCTGTTCCTCCTGCCAGTTGATCACCTCGGGGCAAGCCACACCTCGACCTTTGAGCCAAATGAGGCGGTCACGCTCTCCAGCGAGCTCACCGCGGCGGGAAGCAGGTGCGATTTTCGCGAAGGCATGCCCGTCACCACGTCGAAAAACAAAATCACCAGATTCTCCGCCTCTGACAGGCAACCAGTCAGAATGCGATTCACCAAAAAAAATATTAGTTCGATTCAATGGAGGTTCCTTCAGTTTTCTGATGAAGCGCGGAGGTGGCTCAACCTGCGAAAAGAAACGAGTTGCTATGGACTTGCACCGGTTGTGTTCCGGTCTATCTCTCATTTTAAGCGGCTTTTTTCTCAAATGCCACCGGCGATTTCCAGCCGAGTGTTGAATGTCTTCGGCGTGGATTATAAAAGCCATTTACCCATATAATGCGCCTACTTATCAGCCTTTGGGACGTTGGGACGGTATTTTTCACTATATACCCCCAAGTTTTTAGACATGAAAAAAGCTCGATATATTATAAATATATCGAGCCTTTAAGTTACTGTTTTTCAATATCGTTCAAAATCTTGATAATTACAGTATACGGTTTTATGAAGTGGTATATTTGCAAATGCTTATTTTGCAAGGTCTATTTGCTTGATTTATCCTACAATCGTAATGCAAAACCCATGACCGGAAGCAACGAACTTAGGTTCAATCTCACTCAAATCCGAGGATAGCTTTTGTCCGGATTCTTGATTGGGCAATGTATCTGCGCCGCTTGATTTTACCGCTGCGTCCCAACTGCTTTCGATAACTTGTCCGTGATTCTCACCCATGCCGAACATGAGGTCGCTGCTAAAGAAAATACCACGTTTCTTTTCAAAAAATAAAAGTCCTTCCCACATATGCATTTCAGATGGGTAACTGATAGTTTGAAATTCAAAATCATCTCCGGCAAATATTTCATTCGGCTTTTTAATAAGCACATTGTTAGTAATACCAAACCCCATCAGTTGTCTTGCTGTGGTTTCGGAACAAACCGCGACAGCTTCGGGATGTTCTTTGAGAACCAAAGCAAGTCCGCCACATTCGTCTGATTCAAAATGAGAAATTAGAATGTATTTTATTTTGCGTTCACCGAGCAACTCTTGCAACTTAGGAATGGTAGTTTGCGCTTGTGATACGGCTCCGGTCTGAATGAGAACAGGCTCATTTGTCATCAATAAGTATTGGTGCATTGAAAGCTTAATCGGCTCCATTACCTCTGTAAATTGGTATAAATCTTTGATAATCTCTGTCATTGTCAAAACGCCTTTTTCTATTTATAGTCTAACCTAAATTCCACGTGTGTTTTTTATTAGCTTCAAAAATCACTATTTCACGAAGAATTTAGACTGCTTCTCACACATTGTAACATTATTTACAACCACCTTTCAATCATTTTTGATAAATCATTGATTTCATCTTTGCTGCAATGGGTAATGACTCCAACTTATTGATAGTGTTTTATGTTCAGATAATGCCCGATGACTTTGTCATGCAGCTCCACCGATTTTGAGAACGACAGCGACTTCCGTCCCAGCCGTGCCAGGTGCTGCCTCAGATTCAGGTTATGCCGCTCAATTCGCTGCGTATATCGCTTGCTGATTACGTGCAGCTTTCCCTTCAGGCGGGATTCATACAGCGGCCAGCCATCCGTCATCCATATCACCACGTCAAAGGGTGACAGCAGGCTCATAAGACGCCCCAGCGTCGCCATAGTGCGTTCACCGAATACGTGCGCAACAACCGTCTTCCGGAGCCTGTCATACGCGTAAAACAGCCAGCGCTGGCGCGATTTAGCCCCGACGTATCCCCACTGTTCGTCCATTTCCGCGCAGACGATGACGTCACTGCCCGGCTGTATGCGCGAGGTTACCGACTGCGGCCTGAGTTTTTTAAATGGCGGAAAATCGTGTTGAGGCCAACGCCCATAATGCGGGCGGTTGCCCGGCATCCAACGCCATTCATGGCCATATCAATGATTTTCTGGTGCGTACCGGGTTGAGAAGCGGTGTAAGTGAACTGCAGTTGCCATGTTTTACGGCAGTGAGAGCAGAGATAGCGCTGATGTCCGGCGGTGCTTTTGCCGTTACGCACCACCCCGTCAGTAGCTGAACAGGAGGGACAGCTGATAGAAACAGAAGCCACTGGAGCACCTCAAAAACACCATCATACACTAAATCAGTAAGTTGGCAGCATCACCTCCATTACGATTGATATTGATAGTAGTGTAATTAACGTAGAAGGTCATCAAGAAGGTGCGTCAAAAGGATATAATCCTAAGAAACTGGGAAACCGATGCTACAATATCCAATTTGCATTTTGCGACGAATTAAAAGCATATGTTACCGGATTTGTAAGAAGTGGCAATACTTACACTGCAAACGGTGCTGCGGAAATGATCAAAGAAATTGTTGCTAACATCAAATCAGACGATTTAGAAATTTTATTTCGAATGGATAGTGGCTACTTTGATGAAAAAATTATCGAAACGATAGAATCTCTTGGATGCAAATATTTAATTAAAGCCAAAAGTTATTCTACACTCACCTCACAAGCAACGAATTCATCAATTGTATTCGTTAAAGGAGAAGAAGGTAGAGAAACTACAGAACTGTATACAAAATTAGTTAAATGGGAAAAAGACAGAAGATTTGTCGTATCTCGCGTACTGAAACCAGAAAAAGAAAGAGCACAATTATCACTTTTAGAAGGTTCCGAATACGACTACTTTTTCTTTGTAACAAATACTACCTTGCTTTCTGAAAAAGTAGTTATATACTATGAAAAGCGTGGTAATGCTGAAAACTATATCAAAGAAGCCAAATACGACATGGCGGTGGGTCATCTCTTGCTAAAGTCATTTTGGGCGAATGAAGCCGTGTTTCAAATGATGATGCTTTCATATAACCTATTTTTGTTGTTCAAGTTTGATTCCTTGGACTCTTCAGAATACAGACAGCAAATAAAGACCTTTCGTTTGAAGTATGTATTTCTTGCAGCAAAAATAATCAAAACCGCAAGATATGTAATCATGAAGTTGTCGGAAAACTATCCGTACAAGGGAGTGTATGAAAAATGTCTGGTATAATAAGAATATCATCAATAAAATTGAGTGTTGCTCTGTGGATAACTTGCAGAGTTTATTAAGTATCATTGCAGCAAAGATGAAATCAATGATTTATCAAAAATGATTGAAAGGTGGTTGTAAATAATGTTACAATGTGTGAGAAGCAGTCTAAATTCTTCGTGAAATAGTGATTTTTGAAGCTAATAAAAAACACACGTGGAATTTAGGGAATACTGATGTAACACGGATTGACCGTATTGGGAGTTTGAGATGGTGACAAAGAGAGTGCAACGGATGATGTTCGCGGCGGCGGCGTGCATTCCGCTGCTGCTGGGCAGCGCGCCGCTTTATGCGCAGACGAGTGCGGTGCAGCAAAAGCTGGCGGCGCTGGAGAAAAGCAGCGGAGGGCGGCTGGGCGTCGCGCTCATCGATACCGCAGATAATACGCAGGTGCTTTATCGCGGTGATGAACGCTTTCCAATGTGCAGTACCAGTAAAGTTATGGCGGCCGCGGCGGTGCTTAAGCAGAGTGAAACGCAAAAGCAGCTGCTTAATCAGCCTGTCGAGATCAAGCCTGCCGATCTGGTTAACTACAATCCGATTGCCGAAAAACACGTCAACGGCACAATGACGCTGGCAGAACTGAGCGCGGCCGCGTTGCAGTACAGCGACAATACCGCCATGAACAAATTGATTGCCCAGCTCGGTGGCCCGGGAGGCGTGACGGCTTTTGCCCGCGCGATCGGCGATGAGACGTTTCGTCTGGATCGCACTGAACCTACGCTGAATACCGCCATTCCCGGCGACCCGAGAGACACCACCACGCCGCGGGCGATGGCGCAGACGTTGCGTCAGCTTACGCTGGGTCATGCGCTGGGCGAAACCCAGCGGGCGCAGTTGGTGACGTGGCTCAAAGGCAATACGACCGGCGCAGCCAGCATTCGGGCCGGCTTACCGACGTCGTGGACTGTGGGTGATAAGACCGGCAGCGGCGACTACGGCACCACCAATGATATTGCGGTGATCTGGCCGCAGGGTCGTGCGCCGCTGGTTCTGGTGACCTATTTTACCCAGCCGCAACAGAACGCAGAGAGCCGCCGCGATGTGCTGGCTTCAGCGGCGAGAATCATCGCCGAAGGGCTGTAACTGGTTTTGTTGAATAAATCGAACTTTTGCTGAGTTGAAGGATCAGATCACGTATCTTCCCGACAACGCAGACCGTTCCGTGGCAAAGCAAAAGTTCAAAATCACCAACTGGCCCACCTACAATAAAGCCCTCATCAACCGTGGCTCCATAACTTTCTGGCTGGATGATGAAGCTATTCAGGCCTGGTATGAGTCAGCAACACCTTCTTCACGAGGCAGACCTCAGCGCTATTCTGACCTTGCCATCACGACTGTGCTGGTCATTAAACGCGTATTCAGGCTGACCCTGCGCGCTGCGCAGGGCTTTATTGATTCCATTTTTTCTCTGATGAACGTTCCGCTACGCTGCCCGGATTACAGCTGTGTCAGCAGGCGGGCAAAGTCGGTTAATATCAGTTTCAAAACGCCCACCCGGGGTGAAATCGCACACCTGGTAATTGATTCCACCGGGCTGAAGGTCTTCGGTGAAGGCGAGTGGAAAGTCAAAAAGCATGGCCAGGAACGCCGTCGTATATGGCGTAAGCTGCATCTGGCAGTTGACAGTAAAACACATGAAATCATCTGCGCTGACCTGTCGCTGAACAACGTTACGGACTCAGAGGCCTTCCCCGGGTTAATCCGGCAAACCCACCGGAAAATCAGGTCAGCCGCCGCCGATGGAGCTTACGATACCCGGCTCTGTCACGATGAACTGCGGCGTAAGAAAATCAGCGCGCTTATCCCGCCCCGAAAAGGTGCGGGTTACTGGCCCGGTGAATATGCAGACCGTAACCGTGCAGTGGCTAATCAGCGAATGACCGGGAGTAATGCGCGGTGGAAATGGACAACAGATTACAACCGTCGCTCGATAGCGGAAACGGCGATGTACCGGGTAAAACAGCTGTTCGGGGGTTCACTGACGCTGCGTGACTACGATGGTCAGGTTGCGGAGGCTATGGCCCTGGTACGAGCGCTGAACAAAATGACGAAAGCAGGTATGCCTGAAAGCGTGCGTATTGCCTGAAAACACAACCCGCTACGGGGGAGACTTACCCGAAATCTGATTTATTCAACAAAGCCACGCGCTGGACACACCACGATGACAGCGGTTTTATCCCTTACGCCATCACCACCGGCCTTGATTACGAGGCGATGACCGAACAGCGCAAAGGCTATGAGAACTTTGTTTATCAGAACGGCGTTTACGATCTCGGCACCAAAGGTGATATGCGACGTAACGAACGTAACCTGATGTGGAACCTCGATCCCTACATTCAAACGCACTGGCAGCTCACCTCAGCCCTGGGGCTGGACGCCGGGGCGCGCTATAGCTCGGTATGGTTTGATTCCAACGATCGTTATGTTGTAGGTAAAAATGGTGATGATAGCGGCGAAGCGAGCTATCACAAGTGGCTTCCGGCGGCAGCGCTGAAGTATGCCATGACGCCGCAGTGGAACGTTTACCTCTCTGCCGGGAGGGGATTTGAAACGCCGACCATTAACGAGCTGTCCTATCGTCCCGATGGTCAGTCCGGGCTTAACTTTGCTCTGCAACCGGCCACTAACACCACCGTTGAAGCAGGCAGTAAATGGCAGGTGGGCACCGGGATGGCGAGCCTGAGCGTCTTCAATACGGACACGAAAAATGAAATTGTCGTTGCCGCCAGCGACAATGGCCGTACGTCCTATCAGAACGCGGGCAAGACGCGCCGCCGCGGGGTCGAACTGGGATGGGATCAGCAATTTGCGCCCGCCTGGCGCGCCAAACTGGCGTGGACGCTGCTGGATGCGACCTACCGTGAAAACGCCGGCGATGCTATTCAGAGCGGCAATCGGATCCCGGGGATTGCACGTAATAGCGCCTATGCCTCCTTTGGCTGGGTGCCGGAAGAGGGATGGTACGCTGGCGCTGAAGTCCGCTATATGAGCGATATTCAGGTCAACGATGCCAATAGCGAGCAGGCTCCAGCCTATACGGTGACGGCACTGAATACCGGCTATAAATATGTGCTAGATAACTGGACCGTCGACCTCTATACGCGCGTTGATAACCTGTTTGATAAGCGCTACGTCGGCTCTGTTATCGTCAACGAGAGCAACGGACGCTATTATGAACCGGCGCCGGGCCGTAACTATGGCGTTGGGCTATCGGTCAGCTATCAGTTTGATTCGCTGTAACAATACGGCTGCCGGAGAGTGCTATTGAGGTGAGGCTCCGGCAGCGGGTAAAGGCGTTGATTCCTGGTAACAATAAGCTGCTTATTGATGTATCAGTAAGCATGCCGGCAGCCATTGCGCTTGATATAATACTACCCCATATGAGCAAGAGTATTTTCACGGAAAAGCTAGCAGCCAATTTCGGCCTCGCGGCCTTCCCGCTTCTCAATTGAGCATATAATTTTTCCGCAGCCAAAACCTGCTCAGGTTCAGGCTTGGTCCTTACAGACTGGTATTCAACAATCGAACCATTCTTAGCTATTGGCGTTACATAAGCACTTACCCAATAGTGGTCGCCATTTTTACAGCGATTTTTTACTAGCCCCATCCATGAGCGGCCAGATTTTAATGTACTCCACATATGCTCAAATGCAGCAGGCGGCATATCTGGGTGTCTTACGATGTTGTGAGGCTGGCCTAATAGTTCTTCCTCAGTGAAACCACTGATTTTAATGAAGTCAGGATTAACGTACGTGATATGGCTTTGAGGGGAGGTAGTCGAAAGAATATTGGCATCTTTTGGGAGTTCTAAGTTTCGACCCGTCACTGGTAAATTCTGGCGCATAAGAACCTCAAGGGTTGGCTGTTTTATTTTATTGTTTTCGGCATTAAGCCCAATTTCTTGAGCGTTACGATAAAGCTAGCATGGAAACGATAGGTGCAAGCAAGTTAAGGGTTGCATCGCGCATGTCAATCTAGGCTATACCCTAACTTGATGTCAGGCAGGGCCGCGCCGCTTCGTCAGAATAGAGTCTGCTTTCCCATTTTTTGACACATGCCCGCGAAGGTTATAGATTTCAGCCTGACAGAAATGGGCTTTGAGGCACAACGGAACAGAAAGTGCACTTAAGCCGCCTTCAACCAAGGAGACATCGTGCAGGGGCACCGCATCGGCTACGTCCGGGTCAGCAGCTTTGACCAGAACCCGGAACGCCAGCTGGAACAAACCCAGGTGAGCAAGGTGTTCACCGACAAGGCATCGGGCAAGGACACCCAGCGCCCCCAGCTCGAAGCGCTGCTGAGCTTCGTCCGCGAAGGCGATACAGTGGTGGTGCACAGCATGGATCGGCTGGCCCGCAACCTCGATGACCTGCGTCGCTTGGTACAGAAGCTGACTCAGCGCGGCGTGCGCATCGAGTTCCTGAAGGAGGGCCTGGTGTTCACTGGCGAGGACTCGCCGATGGCCAACCTGATGCTGTCGGTGATGGGGGCCTTCGCTGAGTTCGAGCGCGCCCTGATCCGCGAGCGGCAGCGTGAGGGCATCGCCTTGGCCAAGCAGCGTGGCGCGTACCGGGGCCGCAAGAAAGCCCTGTCCGATGAGCAGGCTGCTACCCTGCGGCAGCGAGCGACGGCCGGCGAGCCCAAGGCGCAGCTTGCCCGCGAGTTCAACATCAGCCGGGAAACCCTCTACCAGTACCTCCGCACGGACGACTGACACATGCCGCGTCGCTTGATCCTCTCGGCCACGGAGCGGGACACCCTGCTTGCGCTGCCGGAAAGCCAGGATGACCTGATCCGCTACTACACCTTCAACGACTCCGACCTGTCGCTGATCCGCCAGCGACGCGGCGACGCCAACCGCCTCGGCTTCGCCGTGCAGCTCTGCCTGCTGCGCTACCCCGGTTACGCGCTGGGAACCGACAGCGAGCTGCCCGAGCCGGTCATCCTGTGGGTGGCGAAGCAAGTCCAGGCCGAGCCGGCGAGCTGGGCAAAGTACGGCGAGCGCGACGTGACCCGTCGCGAGCATGCCCAGGAACTGCGCACCTACCTGCAACTGGCCCCGTTCGGCCTGTCCGACTTCCGCGCCCTGGTGCGCGAGCTAACCGAGCTGGCCCAGCAGACCGACAAAGGCTTGCTGCTGGCCGGTCAGGCCCTGGAGAGCCTACGGCAGAAACGACGCATCCTGCCGGCGCTGAGCGTGATTGACCGGGCCTGCTCGGAAGCCATTGCGCGAGCCAATCGGCGGGTCTACCGCGCCCTGGTCGAACCACTCACGGACTCGCATCGGGCCAAGCTGGACGAGCTGTTGAAGCTCAAGGCCGGCAGCAGCATCACCTGGTTGACCTGGCTGCGCCAGGCACCGCTGAAACCCAACTCTCGGCACATGCTGGAACACATCGAGCGGCTGAAGACATTTCAGTTGGTGGACTTGCCCGAAGGCCTGGGCCGGCACATCCACCAGAACCGCCTGCTCAAGCTGGCCCGCGAGGGTGGGCAGATGACGCCCAAAGACCTCGGTAAGTTCGAGCCGCAGCGCCGCTACGCGACCCTGGCCGCCGTGGTGCTGGAGAGCACCGCGACCGTGATCGATGAGCTGGTCGATCTGCATGACCGCATCCTGGTCAAGCTGTTCAGCGGCGCGAAGCACAAGCATCAGCAGCAGTTCCAGAAGCAGGGCAAGGCGATCAACGACAAGGTGCGCCTGTACTCCAGGATCGGCCAGGCGCTGCTGGAAGCGAAGGAAAGCGGCAGCGACCCCTATGCCGCCATCGAGGCGGTGATTCCCTGGGACGAGTTCACCGAGAGCGTCAGCGAGGCCGAGCTGCTGGCCCGGCCGGAAGGCTTCGACCACCTGCACCTGGTCGGCGAGAACTTCGCCACCCTGCGCCGTTACACGCCGGCCTTGCTGGAGGTGCTGGAACTGCGCGCCGCGCCGGCCGCGCAAGGCGTGCTGGCAGCCGTGCAGACCCTGCGTGAGATGAACGCCGACAACCTGCGCAAGGTGCCGGCCGATGCACCCACGGCCTTCATCAAGCCGCGCTGGAAGCCGCTGGTGATCACCCCGGAAGGCCTCGACCGGAAATTCTACGAAATCTGCGCCCTGTCCGAGCTGAAGAACGCCCTGCGCTCCGGCGACATCTGGGTCAAGGGCTCGCGGCAGTTCCGCGACTTCGACGACTACCTGCTGCCGGCCGAGAAGTTCGCCGCACTCAAGCGCGAGCAGGCCCTGCCCCTGGCGATCAACCCGAACAGCGACCAGTACCTGGAAGAGCGTTTGCAGCTGCTGGACGAGCAGTTGGCCACCGTCACCCGCCTGGCCAAGGACAACGAGCTGCCCGATGCCATCCTCACCGAGTCAGGGCTGAAAATCACCCCGCTGGATGCGGCGGTGCCGGATCGGGCGCAGGCGCTGATCGACCAAACCAGCCAGTTACTGCCGCGCATCAAGATCACCGAACTGCTGATGGACGTGGACGACTGGACGGGCTTCAGCCGCCACTTCACCCACTTGAAGGACGGGGCCGAGGCCAAAGACAGGACGTTGCTGCTGTCCGCAATCCTCGGTGATGCGATCAACCTCGGGCTGACCAAGATGGCCGAGTCGAGCCCCGGCCTGACCTACGCCAAGCTGTCCTGGCTGCAAGCCTGGCACATCCGCGACGAAACCTATTCGGCGGCCTTGGCCGAGCTGGTCAACCACCAGTATCGCCACGCCTTTGCCGCCCACTGGGGCGACGGCACGACCTCATCCTCCGATGGCCAGCGCTTCCGCGCGGGTGGCCGGGGCGAGAGCACCGGGCACGTCAACCCGAAGTACGGTAGCGAGCCGGGACGGCTGTTCTATACCCATATCTCCGACCAGTACGCGCCGTTCAGCACCCGCGTGGTGAATGTCGGCGTCCGCGATTCCACCTATGTGCTCGACGGCCTGCTGTACCACGAGTCCGACCTGCGGATCGAGGAGCACTACACCGACACGGCCGGCTTCACCGATCACGTCTTTGCCCTGATGCACCTGCTAGGCTTCCGCTTCGCGCCGCGCATCCGCGACCTCGGCGAAACCAAGCTGTACGTGCCGCAGGGCGTGCAAGCCTACCCGACGTTGCGCCCGCTGATCGGCGGCACCCTGAACATCAAGCACGTGCGTGCCCACTGGGACGACATCCTGCGCCTGGCCAGCTCGATCAAGCAGGGCACCGTCACCGCCTCGCTGATGCTGCGCAAGCTCGGCAGCTACCCGCGCCAGAACGGACTGGCCGTGGCCCTGCGCGAGCTGGGCCGGATCGAGCGCACGCTGTTCATCCTGGACTGGCTGCAAAGTGTTGAACTGCGCCGCCGCGTGCATGCCGGCCTGAACAAAGGTGAGGCGCGCAACTCGCTGGCCAGGGCGGTGTTCTTCAACCGCCTTGGGGAAATCAGGGATCGGAGCTTCGAGCAGCAGCGCTACCGGGCCAGCGGCCTCAACCTGGTGACGGCGGCTATCGTGCTGTGGAACACGGTGTACCTGGAACGCGCCACCCAGGGGTTGGTCGAGGCCGGCAAGCCGGTGGACGGCGAGCTGCTGCAATTCCTGTCGCCGCTGGGCTGGGAGCACATCAACCTAACCGGCGATTACGTCTGGCGGCAGAGCCGCAGACTGGAAGACGGGAAGTTTCGGCCCTTACGGATGCCCGGAAAACCTTAGCGTACGATTTTTTCCGAATTCTGCGGGCTCCCCAACACCACTCTGTCGGCGATTTCGCGGGCAAACTGCATTTCGTGCGTCACCACGATCATGGTAATACCGCTGTGGGCCAGCGACTGCATCACGTGCAGCACTTCGCCAATCATTTCCGGATCCAGCGCCGAGGTCGGTTCATCAAACAGAATAATCTGCGGCGACGAAGCCAGCGCCCGGGCAATCGCCACCCGCTGCTGCTGCCCGCCCGACAATTGCGAAGGCATAGCGTCCGCTTTTTCCGCCAGCCCCACCTGCTGTAATAGCGCCAGCGCCCGCTGATGCGCATCGCTGCGCGTCCAGCCGTGAACCGACTCCAGCGCCAGCATAATGTTTTGCGCCGCCGTCAGGTGGGCATAGAGATTGAACTGCTGAAAGACAAAGCCAATCCGGCTACGCAGCTGGCGCAGCGCCCGGCCGTTGAGCTGGCGGGTGGCTTTGCCGTCCACCAGAATCTCGCCGCCGCTCAGGCTTTCAAGCTGGTTGATGAGGCGAATCAGCGTCGACTTTCCCGAGCCGGAAGGCCCAAGGATCGCCACCACTTCGCCGGGATTAATCGTCAAATCGATGCCGTTCAGCACGCGATGACTGCCGTATTCCTTCACCACCTGACGGAACTCCACGCTGGCGTTCTGCAGATGTGAAAAATCCGCGGCCTTCGCCGCGGAACGAGAGAGTAAAGCCGACAACATATTATTTTGCTTCTATGGTAAAGGAACGCGGCTGCGGCGCTTTCGTGGAAGGACCAAACCAGACATCATAAATTTTGGCTGCCTCGCCGGATTTCTCCAGCGCCACCAGCTCATCGTTCACCGCCTTCAACAGCGCCGGCTCCCCTTTTTTCACGCCCACGCCGATCTCTTCTTTACTCAGCAGATCCGGCAGGATTTTGAATTTCGCTTTATCCGGCGCTTCGCCCAGCAGGCCCGCCAGAATGGTGCTGTCCTGGGTAATCGCCTGCACGTTGCCGTTGCGCAGCGCGGTCAGCGCCAGCGGGATATCATCATAGGAAAGCACGCGCGCCTGCGGGAAGCGCTGGTGCAGCGTCTGCTCGCCGGTGGTGCCTTTCACCGCGCCAATACGCGATTTGCTGTAATCGTCGAGCTTATCGCCGCTGCTCGCTGGCACCAGGAACTGCTGACCGGTGACGAAGTACGGCGTGGAGAAATCAATCACCTGCGCGCGCTCCGGCGTGATGGTGATATCGGCCACGATCAGATCCGCTTTGCCAGACTGCAACAGCGGAATACGGTTGGCCGGGTTGGTCGCCACCAGCTCCAGCTTCACACCCAGCGATTTTGCCAGCGCTTTGGCGAAATCAACGTCGTAGCCCACCAGTTCATGGGTTTTGGCATCCACCGAGCCAAACGGCGGGTTTGCGTCAAAGGTGGCGACTTTCACCACCCCTTTCGCCTTAATATCCGCCAGCTGATCCGCCTGAGCGGTAAAGGTCGTGAAGCTGGCCGCCACCAGGCCGGTCACGATCGCGAGCTGTGCTACTGTCTGTTTTGTCTTTGCCATAATCTTTCTGGATACCCCTGTTTTTGTATTGTCTTTTTACGCTCCCACACCGTCTTCATCGGCACAAATAACGATTCGCTATGGCTTATAACGAAATATCCTTTAACGAAAGTGATTGTTATATAAAGGTAAAAAATTGATTAGCATGGCTTAACTGCGACAAAAACCGCAAATGCTTAGCGATATTTCGCATTTCCACAGACACCGGGTTTGCTGCTGAAATAGCAGGGAGAGTGCGAAAGATTAAGACGGTCTTAATACGTAAAAAAGGATGATTTCACAGAGTCATTGTTTCCCATCGTTACCAACAGACACAACAATCCGCAAGCATCGTCAGCATCAGGCAACCTATTATTAGCCCGACAATAAATGGGGACTCCCCCGTCTGATGCTTCGGCGTCAATTCAAATGCTTTATGGATGACTACAATGAAAAAATTTACCCGCACGGCTTTACTGGTCGCAACGCTCGCTGGCGCAACCTTCACCGCTCAGGCCGCTGATGTCGCAGCCGCTCCGGCTCCAGCTCAGGACCCGATTGTTCAGCACCTGAAGCTGACCGATGCTCAGGTTTCTAAAATCAAAACACTGCACCAGCAGCTGGAGAAAAACGTTCAGTCTATCTCCATGAAAGATGTTAAAGACGGCATGATCATCGATATGATCCAGTCCGGTAAATGGAACGAAGCGGGCGTGAAGCAGCAGCTGGCGGCATTCAGCAAAGTTGACCAGCAGGTACGCTACTACAAAGTGAAATACTACTTCGACTTAAGCCAGGTGCTGACAGCAGAGCAGCGTAAGCAGGTACAGAACGATCTGGCCCAGGCGGCAGCGGAGTAAGTCCATGAAAAAAATCACTCTGATGCTGGGAGCATGCGCTATGTTGATTTGCGGCGCAGCAACGGCGGCTAACGGTCAGGCTGTCAGCAAAGCGAAAACCGCCTGCCAGGACAACCCTACGCAGTGCGCTCAGGCCAAAAGCACGGCGAAAGCTAACGCACAGAAAGAGGCGAAAGCCGCGAAAGACGCCTGTGCGAAAAACCAGACCGCCTGTGACAACGCCAAAGCGAAGGCCAAAAGCGCCGCGCAGAAGTAAGTCGTTATCGTCATAAACGTTCGAACGCGGTGAGCCCCCTCACCGCGTTTTTTTTGCCAAAACGCCCCCTGGGTGATAACTGCCTGATTCATACTACGAATTGTGACCTCTCACGCATTAACCACATTCAATCTACTGACATCCCGTACGCCTTGATCGTCGTCAAAAATAATCATACCGTCTGGTCGGTATGATTCGGGCCATGAATATGGAAGCCCAACACCGCAAGAAAGATCCGGTCCGTCTGCACCAACAATTGCTGGAATCCGCGGCAATGATTGCTGGTCGGGATGGCATTGCCGCCCTGTCGCTGAACGCCGTTGCCCGCGAGGCAGGTGTCAGTAAAGGCGGCCTTATCCACCATTTCCCGAACAAGCAGGCGCTAATATTCGCCCTGTTCGCGCGTCTGCTGGCAATCATGGAAGAAGCGATTACCGCGCTGATGCAACAGGATGGCGTGAGCTATGGCCGGTTTACCCGCGCCTATCTGAACTATCTGGCGGATCTCACGGACACCCATGAAAGCCGCCAGCTTATGGTTTTGTCGCTGGCAATGCCCGATGAACCGGTGCTGCGCAAATGCTGGCGCGACTGGATGCTGGAGAAACTGGCGCAGGGCGATGAGCTGGATAACAGCCCAACCGGCACGCTGGTGCGCTACGCCGCTGACGGCATCTGGCTTTCGGAGTTGACGGAAGGGATCACCATGAGCGCCGACCACCGTCGCGCGCTGGTTGACTCCCTGAATAAAATGACGCTTCCCGCGTGAAGCACAGACTGAGGCCGCGATGCGCTACAACATCAATGCCCGTTTTATCTACGACGCCACCGACGGAACCCTGACGCTGCCGCAAAGCGATGAACCGGACAGCCAGCTATCCCTCACCGCCAGCGCCCTGTTTAACTATTTTCTGCGCCATACCGAGATTGTCAGCCGGGAAGATGTTCTGAAAAAAGTCTGGGATGACAATGGATTAACCTCATCCAACAGCAATCTGAATCAGTATCTCAGCATGCTGCGGAAGACCTTTCGCCATTACGGCGTCGATAACATCATCGTCACCGTCTCGCGCGGCTATTTGCAGCTTAATCCCGAGGTCATTATCGAAGCGCTGGACGACGCGCCGCCGGTTTCACCACAACAGACGCCTGCCGAACCGCCGCCCGTTACGACAACGCCAGACGCACCGCGCTCCGCACATGCTCGCGGGATGTGCTGGTACATGGCCGGAGCCTGCTTGCTCACCATTGCCCTGCTTCTGGTTGCCTTCAGTCTGGTCGGCATCAGTGAATCCCAGCCTATCGCGCTGACCCGCCTCAGCCATAGCCAGTGCGAACTGCTGGCCAGCGATGAAATGCGACGTTCGGTCAGTGAAGAGTCCTACGGCAAAAACTTCGATGAGGTACGCCAGCGGCTGAATATTGCCTGTAAACCCGGTGAACGTTTTCTTTTCTTCTACGGCGATCGGCTCGAAACCAACGGGCTGGGGCGCGTGTTCCTTGCCCACTGCGCCATGCATGAAGATAACCCGTTCAGCTATTGCGATAACTACTTTTACTACTCCTGGAAGCCGTAATGAGACTCGCGCCGCGTCCGTTCTTTGCCCTCTGCGTTCTGGTATTTATTGCCGCCGCCGCGTTTAGCGCCTGGCGGCTGCTGCCTGCCGACAACGCGGGTGTCATGAGCTGTTCCACTAAGGGCATCATGCGCTTTGAGAACATGGACAAAGAGAACGTTAACGGCAATATTCACTTCAATTTTGGCGCGCAGGGTAAAGGCTCGATGGTGGTCGAAGGTTACACCGACTCCGCCGCCGGCTGGCTCTACCTGCAACGCTACGTGAAGTTTACCTACAGCAGCAAACGCATCTCGGCCACCGAGCGTCATTACCGCATCAATCAGTGGGAATCGAGCGCCTCCTCGATTGATGAATCGCCGAACGTGATTTTCGACTACTTTATGCGCGAGATGTCCGACAGCCACGACGGGCTGTTTCTCAACGCTCAGAAGCTCAACGAAAAGGCTATCTTGCTCAGCTCTATCAATTCACCGCTGTGGATCTGCACGTTGAAATCCGGCAGTAAGCTGAACTAACCCGTCAATCAAAAAAGACCATCCCCTTGTAGGGGCGTTCGCGACAGGCGGCCAGCCGCTGCGCCAGATTCCCCACATGCAGCTCCAGCTTATGGCCGTCAGGGTCGAGAAAATAGTAAGACGCCCCTTCACTGCGGTTATCTTTCCATACCTCAGCCCCCGCCTGCGCCAGCAGAGCCACCACCCCGGCAAACTCTTCTTCCGCCACGCTGAAGGCGTAGTGGGTATAGTCGCTTTCCTGAGGGGGCGTTTTACGCCGCTGCTCATCCAGCGACAAGCACAGCCACAGCGCCCCACAGGAGAGATAGGCTCCGCTATCCCAGCTGGCGTGCAGGCGCATTCCAGGTAACTGCTGATAAAATGCCAGGCTTGACGCCAGATCGCTGACCGCCAGCGTCAGATGATTCAATCCCTGCAGCATGACTTTTCCTCCCGTTATCAAACCCTGTTGTAAACTGTGATCGGCGACGCATCCCCTCCCGGCCTCACCTCATCACCGGCTAAAAAGCGCATTTTTTGCGTTTAGCCTGCCATCGGAAACCTGCGCCTCGCCACACTAATCCCCGCTCTATGTTACCCCTTTTTTGAAATCATTTAGCAATCCAATAACATTTCATCCCCCCGGAAAAAGCGGGCTAAAAATCGCCTTATTGAAGACCAAATCAGCACCGACATTACAGCATAAAGACATAAATAAACGCCCTAAAAAGACTAAATCACAGAGCTATATCCTAAATAATTACGGCACTGTTGCAAATAGTCGGTGGTGATAAACTTATCATCCCCTTTTGCTGATGGAGCTGCACATGAACCCATTCAAAGGCCGGCATTTTCAGCGTGACATCATTCTGTGGGCCGTACGCTGGTACTGCAAATACGGCATCAGTTACCGTGAGCTGCAGGAGATGCTGGCTGAACGCGGAGTGAATGTCGATCACTCCACGATTTACCGCTGGGTTCAGCGTTATGCGCCTGAAATGGAAAAACGGCTGCGCTGGTACTGGCGTAACCCTTCCGATCTTTGCCCGTGGCACATGGATGAAACCTACGTGAAGGTCAATGGCCGCTGGGCGTATCTGTACCGGGCCGTCGACAGCCGGGGCCGCACTGTCGATTTTATCTCTCCTCCCGTCGTAACAGCAAAGCTGCATACCGGTTTCTGGGTAAAAATCCTCAACAACGTGAAGAAGTGGCAGATCCCGCGATTCATCAACACGGATAAAGCGCCCGCCTATGGTCGCGCGCTTGCTCTGCTCAAACGCGAAGGCCGGTGCCCGTCTGACGTTGAACACCGACAGATTAAGTACCGGAACAACGTGATTGAATGCGATCATGGCAAACTGAAACGGATAATCGGCGCCACGCTGGGATTTAAATCCATGAAGACGGCTTACGCCACCATCAAAGGTATTGAGGTGATGCGTGCACTACGCAAAGGCCGCCCTCAGCATTTTATTATGGTGATCCCCCGGGCGAAATGCGCCCGGTAAGCAGAGTTTTTGAAATGTAAGGCCTTTGAATAAGACAAAAGGCTGCCTCATCGCTAACTTTGCAACAGTGCCAATGTGGGCGTCTGGTGTTGTAGAAGTTCAGATATCGGGCGATGCCAGCGCGTGCCTTCGGACACAGTCTTGTAGGCATGGAGGTAGACTTCCTCGTATTTGATCGAACGCCAGAGCCGCTCGACGAAGACATTGTCTCGCCACGCACCCTTGCCATCCATCGAGATGGCAATCTGTGACCTCTTCAGCACGGCGGTGAAGTCGATGGAGGTGAACTGCGATCCCCGGTCGGTATTGAAGATTTCCGGCCTGCCATGACGGGCAAAGTGCCTCCTCCACCGCCTCGATGCAGAAGGCTGCTTCCATCGTGATCGACAACCGCCATGACAAGACCTTCCGGCTGAACCAGTCCACGACGGCGCACAGATAGACAAATCCCCGCGCCATGGGGATGTAGGTCAGGTCCATTGCCCACACCTGATTGGGCCGGGTGACTGCCAGCTTTCGTATGTGCCCCGGCGCTGGTTTCGAGGTGTTCGGGCGGCGGTAGATCGCCTTGATGCCCATCTTCTTCATCAGCGTGGCGACGTGTCGCCGCCCGGTCTCCAGACCTTCTCCTCTCAAGAGCCCTTGCAACATCCGACTTCCGGCAAAGGGGTAGTCGAGATGCAATTCGTCAATCCGGCGCATAAGGGCCAGATCGCCGTCAGACACCGGACGAGGCAGATAGTAGACGCTGCCACGGCTGAAGCCGAGAAGCTTCGCCCGGCGCACGACGGATAGCTTGTGCTCGCGGTCGATCATTTCTTTCCGCCCAGCAATCCCGCCTTGCCGAGCGCACCGGATAAAAAATCGTTCTCCAGTGTCAGTTCGCCGATTTTCGCGTGCAGCGTTTTGACATCGATGGTCGGACCCGACGGCTCCGCTTTCGTTTCATCGCCGAACACACCTGTCGCCCCCTCAAGGAGCTGGTCTTTCCATTGCTTGATCTGGTTGGCGTGCACATCGAACTGCTGGGACAACTCCACCAGCGTCTGCTCACCTCGGATGGCGGCAAGTGCCACCTTCGCCTTGAAAGCCGGGCTATGGTTCCGGCGCGGTCGTCTCGTCATGGTCTCTCCTGTTCCCGGCATCTAAGCCGAAGTCAGGCAGAAACTCCACTTATCCCCGCTGTGCAGATTTCCCGAGCCAGCTCTAAGGCGATCAGGTGCGCTGATCGAGTCTGTCGAGCACCATCGCTGCAAGTTCATCGCTGGTGTGTGCACCACTATCGAGAACACGGGTTGTGGACGGAAGCCGTTCCCTTGCGGCCAAGCATCGGGCGACATTCGCTAATCGCCACTCTCGAATCTCCGCATTCCGATTCGGGTCAGGATGCATGGTCTGGTTCGAGATCCGGTGACGCAATAGGTCCTCGTTAAGCATCAGAAAGATGTGCAGCAGCTGATCGTCGATCTGCCTTAACCCGTCGAGTATCTCAGTCAGATAGTCCGGGTGCACGAGCGTCATTGGGATGATGATGTCCTGCGAGTAATTCCTGCGAATCTCGCTGACCGCAGCGATCGTAAGTCCCTCCACAAGGGGAGATCCTGATAGTCTCCGCTCGCTGGTATGGGGACCGTTTCTTTCACCACGAACCCGATTTCCTCAGGGTCAAAGATCAGCGATTTCGGACGCCGATCGCGCAGCCGCTCAGCGAGAGTCGTCTTTCCGGCGCCGAAAGGTCCGTTGATCCAGATTATCATTGTCGACGGCCTCTAACCGGAAGGCTCGCAAGAGCGCTGGGCGGCTTCGTGTGCTGGCACGATCGGAGTGGCTCCGAAGTGCTTCTCAAGATAGGTGACGCCGAACGTCACGATGTCCTGCGCGTCGAACAGGTAGCACTGAGCAAAGCCCACGACACCTTCTCGATGGCGACCGAGCTTCACGTAAGCATTTGCTATAGTTTCGACCGCATCCGGCTTTCCTTCGATAGCAAAGCAATCGAGAATGCCGTTTGAATCGTATTCTGATGCCGTTTTCCGTGCGACTTCACCGTTTCTTCCAAGCATCGGCATCTCATACGTCACCCATCGTTTGTTGGGGATATCCGCAACCGCCTCGGCGTAGTGCAATGCGGTAACGGAGTTTAGCGGCGCACCCAACAGCAGGGCCTTCCCGCCAAGGCGGACGAACCGCTCGACGGGCGACCCTTCCCCAAGGCGTGACCGAGTTCGTGAGGCTCCGTCAGCGTTTCAGCTAGCGGACCAACCGCGACCATCGATGCATCGGGGTGCGCGCTGCGCCGCGCGCCGGGGCTTGAACCAGAAATTGATTCAGCAGGCCGAACCCACGGTAAGTCCCGGCCGTTGCGGGATCGAACGGCGGCCGTACGGCGGGCTTTGTCATCCAACCGAGCGCCATTCAGAGAGTCCTCGTAGGGTGATCGGTCCCACGACGCGTATCCCATCACAGTGCCAGTCGGCCCAACCGCGGAGCGTAACGCGGCAACGACCGTCTCCGCTCCTCCTTCGACCGGACCAATCGCTTTAAGTGAGGCATGCACCATCAACAGGTCACCGGTTTGGACTCCTAATTTTCGAATTGCCTCCGTTATTGCCTTCCGCGTATGCATCGCGATATCTCCTCTAAACTGCAAAACACTATACCTATCGAGAGGCACTGTTGCAAATAGTCGGTGGTGATAAACTTATCATCCCCTTTTGCTGATGGAGCTGCACATGAACCCATTCAAAGGCCGGCATTTTCAGCGTGACATCATTCTGTGGGCCGTACGCTGGTACTGCAAATACGGCATCAGTTACCGTGAGCTGCAGGAGATGCTGGCTGAACGCGGAGTGAATGTCGATCACTCCACGATTTACCGCTGGGTTCAGCGTTATGCGCCTGAAATGGAAAAACGGCTGCGCTGGTACTGGCGTAACCCTTCCGATCTTTGCCCGTGGCACATGGATGAAACCTACGTGAAGGTCAATGGCCGCTGGGCGTATCTGTACCGGGCCGTCGACAGCCGGGGCCGCACTGTCGATTTTATCTCTCCTCCCGTCGTAACAGCAAAGCTGCATACCGGTTTCTGGGTAAAATCCTCAACAACGTGAAGAAGTGGCAGATCCCGCGATTCATCAACACGGATAAAGCGCCCGCCTATGGTCCCGCGCTTGCTCTGCTCAAACGCGAAGGCCGGTGCCCGTCTGACGTTGAACACCGACAGATTAAGTACCGGAACAACGTGATTGAATGCGATCATGGCAAACTGAAACGGATAATCGGCGCCACGCTGGGATTTAAATCCATGAAGACGGCTTACGCCACCATCAAAGGTATTGAGGTGATGCGTGCACTACGCAAAGGCCGCCTCAGCATTTTATTATGGTGATCCCCGGGCGAAATGCGCCCGGTAAGCAGAGTTTTTGAAATGTAAGGCCTTTGAATAAGACAAAAGGCTGCCTCATCGCTAACTTTGCAACAGTGCCTATCGATTTATGAGACCAAAATGGCATTATTAGGATATGCAAGAGTATCAACCAGCCATCAGAAACTGACGAGCCAGATTACTGAACTCAAAACAGCGGGAGTGAGGGATGATCGTGTATTTACTGACATGATGTCAGGAGCAACTGATGAGCGTGCAGGGCTACAGAGACTCCTTGCCAGAGCGGAGAAAGATGACATCATCCTCTGTACTAAAATGGATCGTCTAGGACGTAATACCGCTGATATGATTCGTATTGTGGATACTTGCTATAAAAAAGGCATCGCTATCCGATTTCTAGAGAATGGTCTTAGTACTGAAGGCACAATGGGAAAAATGGTTATCCAGATACTAGCAGCTGTTGCCGAGGCGGAACGAGAAAGGATCTTGGAGCGAACTAACGATGGGCGGAAGACCGCTATGATTAAGGGGGTCAAATTCGGAAGAAAGCCTCACAAGAAGGCTGAATTAGCTAATGAATTGATTAATAAGGACGTACAAGTTAAGGAAGTAATGGAAAAAACGGGTATATCAAGGGCGACCTATTTTAGGCTGAAAAGAAAAACAGCTATTAACTCTAACGAAGGATGAATTCAAAGTGAGTCAATACTTAAAGCTTGGAGATGACCAGTCTCCGGTTCAGTTGGATCCACACAGCGAAGTTGGTGCATTTAAAGTTGTTGGACACTGCTCATGGGCAAAACCAGGAGATAAAATCACTCCTGATTTTTTGCGTTTAAGAATAGAACCTTGGTTAACTGCTCTTTTTCAGTCTGAACACCTAAATATACTTATTGGCGCGGGACTTAGTTCAGCAATCCAAGAGTCAGCGACAGGCACGAAACCTCAAGGCATGGGATGGATTAATGATCTCAAAGTTTGCAAGGCTGAAATAGATAGTTATGTAGCTAAAACAGCTGAAGCCTCAGGAAGAGGAAGAGGTAATATTGAAGACCAAATCCGTTCAATTAATGAGTTAATTAAAGGATTAGAGATTTTAACTGCGCAAAATCTCCCACTTCCAGAACCGCCTCCTGGTGCTCTCCCATATCGAAATTTAAAAAGTGAGTTAGTTGAGTTAAATAATGAGCTAACAAGATGTTTGAAATTATTCTCAGATTCAGTTAGTAATGGGGAAAAGTTAATTCGCGATGCAAAAAACGATTTAAAAACACAAACGTTTAATTATTTAGTAAGTTTTTTGATGAGTTTTTCAAGTCGAACAGCGACAAGGGATCGATTACATATTTTCACGACGAATTACGACAGGATAATTGAAGCAGGAGCTGAAATAGCAGGTATTCGACTAATTGACAGATTTGTTGGTACTATAGCGCCTATTTTCAGATCTTCGCGACTAGAAGTCGACTATCATTATAATCCACCGGGTATTCGTGGTGAACCAAGATATTTGGAAGGTGTGGCGCGCTTTACTAAATTACATGGCTCATTGGACTGGTATACTACCGAAGGAGCCATAAGGCGATTTGGATTACCTTTTGGTGCGAGTTCGGTGGAACCCTTTTTACAAGTGGAGGCTGCTGGAGCAGCGAACTATCATCAATTAATGATTTATCC
The DNA here is from genome assembly GCF_009495675.1 of Citrobacter sp. S39. Taxonomy (NCBI): domain Bacteria; kingdom Pseudomonadati; phylum Pseudomonadota; class Gammaproteobacteria; order Enterobacterales; family Enterobacteriaceae; genus Citrobacter; species Citrobacter sp. S39. The sequence goes on along the minus strand of NZ_CP045556.1, from coordinate 12,594 downwards.
AAACTCGGTTAAAGACCGAGAAACATCAGAATACCCTTATGTTGAACTATTCAGAGACTTAGCATCTGCAACATGTCGTCCTAATAGTACTTTGGTAACATATGGTTATAGTTTTGGAGATGAACATATAAACCGTGTTATTATTGACATGCTGACAATACCCTCAACGCATATAGTAATAATTGCCTACGGCGATCCACTCGGTAGAATTATGCGCTTTGTAAACGAAAGTGGAAGAAAAGCTCAAATATCTTTATTACTTGGTGACCACTTTGGAGATATCAAGAATTTAGTGGATTTTTATCTTCCTAAAGCAGCGATAGACAGATCATCAATTCGTATGGCAGAACTATTGAAATCAAGGGGTTTATATCGTACAACAATTTCAAATAATAGCGAGGATGCTGAATGAACTCATTTCCGATTGAACAAGGTGAGCAACTCAGGGTCGGCACTGTAGATTTTGTTTCACCTAATGAAATTAGAGCAATATTAGAGATTGACTCACCTGATACTGTTGCTTTGAATGCAGGAACGCCTAGAAACTTTCCAAGAGTAAACAGTTATGTATTAATATCATGTGATAATGGTTACTTAGTTGGGCAAATAGAGTGGCTTGCTGTAGAACATTCGCCTTATCCAAAACAAAGAGATGTTCAAGAATTTGGTTTAGTAAATCTACCATTCCCCCGAAAAAAAATAAGTTTGAATCCGGTGGGAATGCTTAAACGTTTGTCCAAAGATGGTACTGATTATTTCAGATTTCAACGAGGTTCTGAATCGTTTCCTTCTATTGGGGCTGCTATTTTACTACCGACAGATTTACAACTTAGATCAATAGTCGAATCTGGAAATAATAGGCGAGTGATCATTGGACAAAGTCCACTTGCGAACAATGCAAATGTAGCTGTAGATCCTGATAGATTATTTGGTCGTCATATAGCAGTGCTCGGAAATACTGGTAGCGGTAAGTCTTGCTCTGTATCTGGATTAATCCAGTGGTCACTCGAATCTGCATTGGAATCACAAATAAAACCAAATGCCAGATTTATCATCCTAGACCCCAACGGCGAGTATGCACGTGCTTTGGGGCCAACGACGAAATTTAAAGGTAGAGTATTTAAGGTTGAGGCTGAAGGCAGTGAAAACCAATTACAAGTACCCTCATGGTTTTGGAATAGTTCGGAGTGGGCATCATTCACGCAAGCAAGTCCTAAAGCACAACTTCCATTACTAAAACGCTCCTTGAGAGCAATGAGAAATGAAGAATTTGATTTACAAAAGAATATAGATATAGAAGTTAAAAAATACCTAGGTACAATTTTGGTTTCTTTAAAAGCGGATAAATCTAAAGGAGCAGCGGCACTTAATGATTTCCCTGGAGCCAAAAATCTTTTGGCTAAAATTAATATTTGGCGTCAGAGTCTGGAAGAATACAAAGCGAGATTAACTACACCATGCCCTGAGCTAGATAAATTAATCATCTCTATTCAAGATTTTTGTGGGCAAAGAGAAGGCAGATATCCAGATTACAATGCTAAAGTTAGCGCAGTTGATAACATCATAAATGGAGTGTTATCTTCATTTCAGAGCCTTGGAGGCGATGAGTGTGAACTCCTTCCTAAAAACGAGGATATCCCCGTCCCTTTTGACGGAAATAATTTAGTCTCCTATTTAGAGGCGTTAGCACAAGAAAATGGTAGCGAGCAATATGTTGAATATCTAGTAGCTAGAATACGCACAATGCTTGCGGATACAAGAATGAAACCCATAACCAATGACTCAGAGCATAGAGTTGACTTGGCTAATTGGTTAGAAACATATATTGGGAAAGATGGTGATGGTGATAGCTGCGTTTCAATTATTGATCTTTCTTTAGTACCAACTGAAATTACTCATCTTGTGACAGCTGTCATTTCAAGAATTATTTTTGAATCATTGCAACGTTATAGACGACTATATAACAAATCTTTACCTACGGTACTTGTTGCTGAAGAAGCACATACATTTATTAAACGGTATCGTGAGGACAGTGAAAATCAGGATGTCGCAGCTGTTTGCTGTCAAGTATTTGAGAAAATTGCACGAGAAGGCAGGAAATTTGGTCTCGGTATGGTTATTTCTTCGCAACGACCATCAGAATTATCACCTACAGTTTTATCTCAATGTAATACTTTTCTTCTGCATCGAATTAGCAATGACAAAGATCAGGAGCAAGTTCATAAAATGGTACCCGACAATTTGCGAGGATTACTCCGTGAATTGCCTTCATTGCCATCTCAACATGCAATACTGATGGGCTGGGCATCTGAACTTCCTGTCTTAGTTAAAATGAAAAATTTGACGAAAGAGCAGCAACCCCATTCTGATGACCCTGATTTCTGGGATGTTTGGACAAGAAAGGATGCTGATGGGAAATTGGTCGAGAGAACGGCCAATTGGGAAGCTGTTGTAAAGGAATGGCAACAAAATTGAACTGAAGTAGGATGTGAAAACGGGAGGGCAGATCGGAATTGAAGGAACTTTATGCAATCAATCTACTTGGTATTGCGTTCCATCGACCATCAGCCCCATGATCATTGGAGTAGCTGTAAATGCAGCACCTAATAATTAAAATAAAACAATAGGTTAACCTATTAACGTGGTTTTTTACATCGTTGGCCCTCAAACCCCTAAAATCAGAAAAGTATCTTTCCAGACCTGTCAAATGGAAGCATTAACAAATCAGTTAACAAAACGGACAATATAGTAAAAAGTGGCTGGTAAGCATACTAACCACCTGATAGGCAGGTAGCAGCATAAAAGGGGAACCGAGTAATGAAAGGCTGTATCACCCGAAAAAGGTGTTTTCAGAGATGCACTATATGATGGAATAACAAGTTTTTGCAGATACTACCGGCGTAGAGGATGTCCCGAACACCTATAGCTGGAGTATCGATATTCACGGCATAATACGAATAAACCGAATGGGATATAAATATGGCAATTATTTTGGGTGTTTTATTTGTGATAACATTAACACTTAGCATCTATCAGTTGCGGAAGATAAGAAGACTATCATCCCGAATTAACACATTGGAATCCGTTATCCTGGGTGAACGGACGGGAAAGACAATTCCTTATGAATCGTTGCACCTTCTCAATATTTTGAGATTACAGGCACGACAATGGACTAGTTCGGAGGAAAATCCCGCTTTATTAACTATCCGGCCAGTTTGTATTGAACTGCTGGATGATTATATGTCTAAACTTTTAGCTTCTATTCCAGAATTGAATTTGATGATAGAACCTCGTCCTTCATATGCATCGCTATACAGTATCAATTCTGTAATGTTCTACATCGATAGTGAGAAACATGAAAAGTTGCCTATTCGCTTTCATTGCGCCAATCAAGACCTCGCAGAGCGCATTGCAAACTTGTTGCTATCGAAGGGCATTGAAGCTCGCGCAGCGATTGAAATGTCACACGTAGATTAGCCTGATATAAATAGATGGGCATTCTGTCCGGGTTGTTTATGCAGCCCTGTTTACAATGCACTGAATAAAACGGACAGCAATAACATAAGCCGTTAGCAAAAATCCCTCAATCAGAACCGTGGAAACAGCGACAGTCGTAAAATCCGTTGTTAGCTTGATCGCTGCTACTATCACCAGTCCGCCAAAAAGAATGCAGCGGGTAGCGATAGTTTCACGTTGAAACCAGCTAAAGAAAGCGCCCGCGATAATGACCAGGGAACAGTAAATCGAAAAAAGAAGTGTCATCATATTCTGTTATCCTATCTAACACAGAAAAAACTGGCCCGAAGCTTTTGAAACATATATGGAAATCAATCAGAGCACGTCTAACGAGCACGGTCTTATATATTCAATAACTATACATGTTGCTTATCATCATAAATGGATTTGGTATAGAGTGGCCAAAGAAAAAGGTAACAACAGTGGCAAGGACAACACAGGCTAACAATATCCACTCAAACTTTTCTGGAATGAATAATACCCGGATGGAACCTGCTGCGATAGTGCCACCAACTAAACCACCAATCAACGCTTCAGAAATTGTTGATAGTTCCATAAATTAAGTCTCCTGGTGTTTGGAGGGCTTCGGGAAGTTGCACCAGCTTATTCGCCAGACGCGTCCACTCACGTTAATAATAAAATCTGTCAGAAAACAACTCTACCAGAACCGTTGAAACTTCGATAAAAAAAGGACGCTGTTTTGAGGGCGTTTTCTATGCAAGTTATTTACAATGTTTCAGGCAATTACTTCACTACCGTAAGTTTTCGTTCGACAAACATTCAGATCCCATAGTTTGCGCTGGAACTGACCTATGTGGACGAGATCTGCTGTAGGTCTGTAGGGATTGGGGGCCATAGAGTAAATCTGGCATTTTTAGCTATAAAGTAATGATTGGGCTACACGTATGTAGGTTTTAAGGTTATGTTATCTCTGCCTCGTAATTCTGCGAGCACCTCATTAGGGAATAATATGAGTAACTTAAACCACAGGGATAGAACCGTAACACAATACGTAAACACTAAAGTATTAGTGGCGCGTTTAGTACATCTTAGCGCCACTATCAGAAAGCTTGAATCCTACCAATCGTCATCTTGGGCAGATAGAGCTCTCCATGATTTATATGCAGAACTTCAGCGAATTTGGCCACAGGTGGAAGAGTATTATACTCAGATGCCAACATACCAAATGGAACGTGAGTTTTACGCTGAACTCGTGCAAATAAAGATAAAGGCTGAAGAGTACCTACGTAGAACTAAGCAGGAACAATAAAACAATTCGTTTTTGGGGAGCCCGGTGGGCTCCTTTTTTGTGATGGTTCAATCCGGTGACGTGGGGTTACCGAGCTGGCGCATTCCCACGATTCGCACCTGATGGATTACCGGTTTTACTTGGTCAGTTCTAACCGGCGCTGATAACGCTCCCAGCGCATGACGAGATTCGCCGGGTCTATCGGACGGCAAAGCCCGGTAATCACATGGCCATCGTATTGCTGCAAATCGGGATCTTCGGCCTGCGCGACAGGGTCAACGTGGACGGTCAACGTCTCCGGGCAAATGGCAAGGACGTTGTCGTCAAACAGCCGGTGCAGATCGATACGAAGCAGCAAGCCATTACTCCAGTGATCCAGACCACCAGCACTATGCTCTACCAGGTGTGCGGCCTCTGTCCTGCGGCGTAAGCTTGCTCCTGTAATCACGCAGCGGTCGTTACAGTTTCGACGGACGGTAGCAGCGAAATCAGCCTGATCCGGCCTGGTCACCACGCAGGTTGTAGAGCCTTCACGTTTAGGGTGCGCCAGGGGCGCAACAGACGGTTCCTGCATGGAGACGCGGGATTGTTCAACTTCGACGGAGATCAGGGCTGGCTGGGGTGCTGGCTGCGATTCTCGCACTACATCGTGCGTAATGCCGTTGGTTTCCGCTTCTTTAAGCTTTCCGACCTGGCTTGCTGCGGCCAGCGCACGGTCACGCGCTTCCTGCTTTTCTTCCTTCGTCCATTTACGTTTGGCAGGTTCGTGTGTGGGAGCCGGGAGATTATCTGGTTCATTGACCGGCACAGGGTCAACCATCTTTTTGCCTTGCATTGACTCAGCCATAAACCGGCGAGCCAGCACATCAGCGCGTAGTCCCGTATCGCGATGCTCATAAAGATAGGTGCGAAATTCCGTCACACGTCCGCCCACCAGCTTAATGGCCTCACTCATTCCGGCCTTGTTGATGGAAGCGCTACTGGTTTTCAGGTTGGGCAAACCGTACTGACGTGGGTTTTCTTTCTGGGTGCTTTCAGCGCCGGTCAGACGGCTCTCTCTGATTTTTCCATTATGCCGGGTCGGTGAATCGCCATTCGGATGTTCAGGAGATCGCCAGGTGTCTGCGGGAGGCGTATACGTTGTACCGTTCTTCTGGGCCATGTAGGCGAGCACTTCCCGCATATCAACACGGGTCTTTTTGCGCTCGGCAATACCTTCATCAATCTGACGTTCAAGATCCGCTCGCTTCTCTTTGTGCAGGCGGCGCGATTCCAGTACGGTTTCGTTATCATTCAGGCGTTCTACTATCTCACCGGTATTTAAATTCTGGTTTGCCAGTTCGCGCACCATGCTCAGCACTAAATCGCCCATTGGATGCCGGGTTGTGATACCCAGGCGCTCAAACGCCCGGTTGGTGATCTCGTTTCTGCGGGTTTGATTGGCCAGTTCCGTGATCTTCTTCAGGCGCTCGATTTCGGCAAGCTGTGCCCGCTTCATCAATTCGCTGCCGGTTAGCATGGCAACAATCTGAACCTGACTCTCACCCTTCAGTAAGTGCTCGGTGATGAATGTAGAAAGAGCTGCCCGCCCACCGTGATTTTTAGGGATACCCAGCGTGGCCAGAATGTCTCTCTTTAGAATATTACGCAGGTTAGCGGCCTTTTTTTCCGCTTCATGTTTGGCCTGCATGTCCCGGCTATGCTGCTTACGTTCGGCCCGGGTTTTCTTCACCTTCACTTTCGTCGTCACTACTCTTTACCTGGCAGGGCATCATCATCATTGATACCGGTCGCGGGGCCTGCGGTCGTTACCTATCCCCCGCCGCTGGCCGCACATTTGATGGCGAGAGTATACCTGCTCTGTCGGCAGCGCGTCTTTTCTTGTCTTCATATATGCAAAATTAGTCCAACATACAAATGCGATCAGGGTCAACACCCCCGCGTCCACCCTGCAAAGCGCCCTTGACCTTTATACCCACTGAAACCCTCGCGCCCCCGGCCCCTCTTTTTTTTCTCTTTTTTTCTCTTTTTTTCTCATATTTTCTCGCATGGCTCATCCAGCGACCGGAGTCCCTATGTGGGGTTTGCAGGAACCGGACGGAAAGACCGGCACGGCCCGGTTGCCGCAGGCGGGGGAAATGGCCAGACCGGGCACGGCGGTTTCTTTTTAAAATGGTGGGCCCGGGCAGAATGGTTACCCCGGGCACGGGCCCGATCCTGAAAACGACACGGAGGTTTCAGGTACGGCTCCCCTTTCTGCCCCAAGCGAAGCGCAGGGGCAGAAAGGGGAAGTTTATTTGTATGTTGGACTAATAGAGGGTGATTTACGTGAATTCTGCCCGGGTTTTCCCGGCGATTATCCCGGAATCCATCACCGATATTCTTCCCTTTATCCTAATACCGGTGATGGCCACCGGCACAAAATGCAGGGTGTTCCGGCCCGGCGAAGATGCGGCCGCAAACCAGCACGAAAGTGTCGGTCGGAAAAAGGTGAAGCCAATGCTGGTGGCCGCACGGAATTCAGGCGGGCACTCGACGTTACTCACCCACGACTCCGGGTTAACGGTTCGACTCCGGGTAGCCTGGCCCGGGTGAAGCCCGGGGCAGGCTACCCTGTTTTTGTATGTTGGACTATTTTGACGGGTACTGGAGCAAACCACTCTGCCACACGATATGGCATTTAGTTACCGCTCTTGCGGTTCATGGATGAAATAGTCGGTTCTGTCAGGAGGGAGTCAGGGAAATGTGAAGAACCGAAATGGCCACGCTGAAAGATCATGTAGCCAGTTCAGATAAGCAAATTGAGTTAACGCCCTCGCTCATACCGCACCAGCTCTTCAGGTTTAGACAACCACTCTGTAATCTGGTGATCATGCATTGACGTATCGTATTCAAAGTCTGGCGGATAATACATATCGCCAACAAACCACTCTTCCTGCTTTAATTCATCCTCATCTATATCACAACCGCTATCAAGCCAGTCCCATCGGCCTCTTTTGTTAAAAATCACTCTCCCATTCGGCATAAAAGCTCCTTATTCAGTCAGATGGTTACGGTCTCGATATCTCGATGCCAGGTTAACATCGTTCACCAGTTTTACCACGGCTGGACGTTCGGCTTCAGTCCAGGAATCAGGCTGATAGTACACCCGCAGCGATTATCATCAAACTACTTCGCCTCTCAATCCCGCGCTCTCAAATTTCTGTTATGCATCATGCCAGAGTACAATATGAGGACACTATCGCCGGAATATTACCGACCGCCCCGACGATTAACGTTACCGGCCTAAGCTGAGGAAAATGGTTCTATGAAGTCATTTCTGATCAAAATGTCAAACGCGCATAACGAACACATCCGGGAAGTCGCTTCCGTGGATGAAGCTATTCGTATCGCATCCGAAAGAGCAAATGAAGGTTTCTGGCTTCCACCCAGCCGGGTCTGCGAAATGAGCAAGGAACATGAAGGCCGGTATACAGTCGGTGATGATGGCTGGTTCCGCCCCATCGAGCTGGCGGTTCCAGTCGAAATAGAAGAAGTGAAGTCGTCCTACGGGAACGGTGGTTACGACATGATTTCCGTAGGCAAATGGATCCAGACTCAATCAGGCTGGCAACCGTCACCGGCTGTCTGACTCTCCTTTTGTTTCGGTGGGGCTAGAGTGCCCCACTATTCTTCCGCTTTACGCTCGCGTTTTTCTTTGTCGCACTTCACTTTTTCATAAGCCTTGCCAAACCACTTAGGCTCTTTTCCCATCCCCGAATAAGATAGTCCTTCCGGCAGACTCTTCCAGAACACCGTTATCGCCTCGGCAAATTCTCTAAACTGTTCCTCGGAAACTTCAAGTTCTTCGTGGCGAGCTGGTCTCTCTTGCGGATAACCTTCGCATTGCCATACTGAGTAGTACTCCGGGTGAGCATTAACCAGTTTCTGGTGGGCATCACCATCTCCATGTTTATAAACGTTGACAACCTGATGACATGCACTGATTAACGGGAAACATGGCATGTTTCGTACTTCAATACCCAGCCATTCCATCAAATCCATAAGCCTCGGAAAACTGAGGTTCCAGATCAAATCTGATATCACAACCATGTCGAGCCACCGCCAGCTTCTGGCCTCCCGGATAAGCAGATCTCGTAATGCCTTGTCAAACTGGTGGTACATCCCAGCGGTCAGGGAAAGCGTGACCGTGACCTTCATTTCCCGCAACGCAACCCAGTGGCAAGCTTCAATCTGTTCAATATTCTCGTATACGTCACTTTCGTCGTGGTAATCAGGATTGAACCAGTCTCCAGCTGACTCTATAAATGACTCGCCTTTCTTTGTCGCTTCACTCCTGATCTCCACATCACTGAACTGCGACAGCAAACGTTCCTGCGCTTGTTCAGCGTAAAAAAGATGCGGGTTAAGCACCCACGGTCGGTCAATTGCCGCAAAGAAAAAGATGTTCCATCTCGGGTCGATAATTTCTTTTTCAGCATCAACAGCTGGCGCTGATACACTGCGGTTTGATTGTTTTTTTCTACCCATACCACTATCCAAATTAAAAACAGACGAAAAAAAACCGTCCAGCTGGACGGTTAATATCAAAATATCCTTCAGAAGTCTGACACGGGTCAGGCGCTAACCCGGGCAGTCGCTACTCACTAATTAAACCCCGCATAGGGGAAAACAATATTTTGATACTCCGACAACGCACCCCGCGATGGGGGAAGGTATGTCAGGCCAGTCTAACAAACCCAAAGCTCGTTGCAACCGCCAATCAGTGACTTAATCCTGGCAATCCTGATCATCAGTTTCAGTTCCGCAACTTAAGTAATCCATATTTAAAAACATTTTGTTCCCCGAGCCTGCCAATGCAGACAGACCTGAGATTTTACAGATCACGACAATCGACGGTACGCGTTTATAAATCTCGATTTCGCTTTCCCAACTTGACGCAAGATACCTTTCAAGCTGAAGTTCAGGGGTTACATCAACAGGTTGAATTCTGACCACAAAACCGTCTTTTCGCCCCTCATTGCGAAGAGATGTTAGCTGTTTTATCTCTGCATCGTTGAGTGTGGAAAATTTACGGCCATTAAGAATATGAGAGCAAAAATTGAAGCCAGTGATATGAGATGAGCCACCAGTTATCGATTCCAAAATGCTTGCATATTAGCTATCTGGGGGTTAGGCTCGCCTGTTTGCGGAGTGGATTCACATAATTCAAGGAGTCTTTCCAATTCCGATTTGGAATCACCCATACCCAATTCATTGCAAGGAAAAACATTGTGATTATTATTCATGAAAACTCCGTAGCATTAGATTTGAAGGCTAGTTTTCAACACTATGGGATCCCGAAATAAGTTCTCCCCCCCGCTCCCGGTAAGCTTTCGTTAATACCGCATAACTTTCTGAATTAACATGCTCATCAACCCCCGAACAAATCAGCCGGTTCGTCGGTGCTTCAAAAGCGTGGCGTTCGTATTTTTCGACCACGCGACAATCTTCCGACCATCTCTTGCCGAGCAACAAATCATTTGTGGTAATTGATGGAAACATCATCAATGCAAAAATTCCCCCAAGACAGCCTATTGGCACGAGCCACATGCAAACGATCTTGTTTTCGGAGCGTACAAATTTCAACCCGATGGTAGCGCCTATGATAGTCACGACAAATACCACCAGCAGAATTTTTAAGGGTAAAATCAGATCTGCGGCATAAATTAGCATTAATCATATCTCCTTAACTTTTCAATATTTGGTTCCTTCAAAAAGCCATCCATACTTTCCTTCATCTGGATGATCTGTCTTGTAGTTTATCTGGCAAGTGGTGAACTGACGCATCCATTCTCGTGACCTAAAAAATTTCCCACGAGGAAGTTTATCGCCAGGTAAGCATTGTTCAGCCCATTCGACAAAAGCAGGACAAACCCCCTTAAAGTGAGGAATAACAACTTGCGTGGCTTCTTTACGCATTACTGCTGACTGAATGGTTTTGGGATCAATCGTCATGGCTTCACAGGCTAACCCGACTTCACAAACATTTCTATTCTGCTGATGTTCTGTCATAGCGCCTTCCAGTTGAAGTTAAGTAGGGTCAGTTTGGATTTGAAAATTGTTGTACGGTAAGCCTGTTCTTGAACCTGCTTCGTGATCTTATGCCCGTTTGATGGCCACGGACTGACGCAAAAGTGCAAGAACGTCACTGACACTCATATCCCACGCATCCGCCTGCCGTTTCAGAATAAATGCCCCTACTTCCATTCTTTGGGCATGGTTCAACATATGCGTCAGCATATCCCCACCATGAGAAAAGTTTATCCCGCAGCCGGATGCACCATTGTTGATGAGCGTAAAACCTTTGTTTTTATCGGTTCCGTGAAAGTTTGCCCTCATCTCCTTTTCCAGCCCGAACAATACCGCGCAACATTGAGTTAATTCATAGCGATTCAGCTGGATGACGCGCTTAAGCTCCCATTGGGCTTCTTTTGCGCCATCAGCAATCGGAGCCATAGTGATGTTCACCGTGGGAAACGCATCCTTACCAGGCGAAACCACATATTGAAAATCAAGAGCAGTACGTTTTGCGCCCGTTTGCCGGTCTGCATAAAGCTTCAGCTGCTTACCAAATGTCGAAGTCATAACTATCCTCCAGAACTTAATTTACCCTGGTCATTCCAGCCGACAAAAGATTGTCGGGTTGTTTTCTACAGGCCTTCCCTCTCAATCCCACCGGGTATATTTTCCCCTTCCCTCTCGTTCCCACCGGCGATAAAAACTGTGCAGATTAAAAAAGTATCTTTTTGGGATTAGGCGAACAGCAGTAATTATAAAGAGGAGTGTTATTTTCTTTATTTTTCATGGTAATACAAGTTGTATTCAATAGAGGCCTGACGCGCCCCATCAGCTTTTCAGATGTAAATGGGACTATTTATCCTTTAGCGACTACAAAATCACGGGTGGGTTTGAGAGGGAAACGTCAACTTAGTGTTTTTGACCGGTGGGAATGAGACAGCACATTCCCGGAACCGGGCAAAAAGACGTTTCAAACATCAGGAACCTGTTAGTTTGGGATTCCGATCCGTGATCTGAATGGTGGGTACGCTGGTGTCCACCAGGTAGTAAAATTTCAGGTAACCGATGCTGGCAAGCACATCGAGAGCAGTTCGCATTTTCCGGTTCTGTTCGGCAATGCGCCCATTGAGCAGTAAACGCTGTCGAAGTCTGTCAAAGGTGATCGGGGCTGGATGTTGAGGTAGCGCTTCAAAAAATGTATAGAGCGCCTGAGCCGTTTCATTCCTGGTAAGTAGCTCCAGGGGTTTCTTCCGCAACAGAGTAAGATGATCTGAACGGTACAAATCCCAGAGTCGTTCGTCGGCTTCCAGGATGATGTAATCACTTTCACCATCAAATTCCGCCTCTTTCAGCAACCCGGCTACTTTGAACTTGGTGATCCCCGGGTTCTTCTCAAACCGAATGCTTTTTGAGCGAATCTTCGTCAACGAATCGGCTATCTCATTGCGCAGTTTCGTGCTGTAGCGTTTTGATGGGTAGCCGCAGAGTTTGGCAAATTCACTAAAGGGCATTTTAATCCGGTTACCTTTCAGCGCATCAGGCGATACGCTGAAGGAATGGACGATTGCTGTCCAGCACCGGAAGTCCTGGAAATAATTCAGCATCGGGCCGGTGATCTTTATGTCCGTGTACCCTTCCTGTTTTGCAATTTCCAGACTGGATAGCGCTTCCGTCACGTTTAGCGTGACCGTTGCCTCTGTTCGGCAACTGGGAGTAAAAACGCCCAGGCGGAGCAGTGATACAGGTTGTACTGATGAATTTTTTGTCAC